>NZ_JACHIA010000023.1 GCF_014202995.1 Longimicrobium terrae | reverse complement strand
CTATTCGGTACAGCTCAAGACCGCCGCCTGACGTGCGGAACCCCGTTGTTTCTTATCAGAGGGTCGTCGTGCGCAGCACGCGGGGTGAGGGCCACCACGTGGCGGTTCCGAACAACGGGAGCCTTTCGCGAAACGCGGAGGCTCCCGTTCCGTTTGTGAGGTGAGTTGCTGAAACGGCTTGCCGTAGCAGCATTTCTGGCGATGGACGGCGGTTGTGACGCTTGTAAACAGGCGGCGTCAAGAGGGCGAACCGGCGCGATCAGAAGACGGCGATCCTCATCGGCGCACCCGCTCCCCGCGGGTGCAGCCAGGAGAGCCTTCACCCGCGCGGATGTGGCTTCGGCTCCCCGCCGAAGCACACTCGCCGGCGCGCCCGGAAAACCTGCCCCAACGGACACACCATCATGACCTCGCACACCCGTCTCCTTCTTCCCCTGCTCGCCGCGGCGGCGCTCGCCGCCTGCGACGGCGGCACCAGCAGCGACCAGGCCCGCGTCTCCATCCGCCTCACCGACGCCCCCGCGGACGTACGCGAGGCATGGGTGCGCATCGACCGCATCTACCTGCAGGGCGGGGAAAGCACGGATTCCGCCACCGCGGGGCAGGGCGGGCGCGTGGACCTGACGGCTGGCCGCAGCGAGTGGGTGAACCTGCTCACCCTCTCCGGCGGCCGCACGGCGGACCTGGTGAGCGGCGCCACCGTACCCGCCGGGCGCTACTCGGAACTGCGCTTCGTGGTGTGCGAAGCGTACGTGGTCACCAACGACGGGGCCGTGTTCGCCTCGTCCGGCGCGCAGCTTCCCGCGGGCGTGGCGGCCTCCGCCGGCCGGCTGAACATCCCCTCCGCCTGCTCCAGCGGCGTCAAGGTCAAGTTCCCCTCCGGCGACGGCGCGGTGAACCTGGAGAACGAGTCCGCCCTGCTGACCGTGGACTTCGACGTGAGCCAGAGCCTGGTGCAGCAGGGCCGCGGCCCGGGCCACTGGACGCTGCACCCCGTGCTGCGCGCCACCAGCGTGGGCTTCGCGGGCGGCATCGCGGGGACGGTGGCCACGGCGCCGGGCGTCACCCTTCCCGCCTGCGGCGGGGCGGCGGTGCCGGTCACCGTGTTCTCGCCGGTGGCGGTCGCGGGCACGGACTCGGTCAGCACCATCGTGGGAACGGACGGACGCTACCGCATCACCGCCGGCGCGGGAACGTACGCCATGGGCTACCGTCCCACCCTGGGCTACACCAATGGCGACACCTTGAACCTGACCGCCACGGTGAGCGCGCCCTCCGTCACGGTCACCTCCGGCGGCACCGCGGCGGCGGACTACAGCATCACCGCCGCCATCTGCAAGGTGCGCGCGGGCGCCTGACGCGGCCTGAGTAGATGAAGGATCGGGGGCGTGGTTCCGCAGGGAGCCGCGCCCCCCGCCGCTGCGGAGCACGGGGGCTCGCGATAGCGCAGGTGCTACCGCTTGTTCCGGGGACGGCCGTCCGGATGGGGCCGTTGCGCGTGGGTGTCCATTGTTGCCGCGCCCCGGCTCCATTAGGTTGTGCGAACCCGCAACGACACTGGCGGGCGGTCCGTTCACCGGCGGGTTCGCCCACCATCCGTTTCCTCCGCTTCCACGGCATGGATCCTCGCGAGGCCACCCTCCGGGTCTACCAGAGCGAAGACGCCGCATCCGCGCTGCACGCGGTGTGCGGGGCCGTGGCGGCGGGCGTGTGGGTGGCGGCGGATGGGCGCGTCGTCGCCGCCACGCCGGAAGGCACCGTCCTTTCCCCCCGCCTGCTCGCCGCCGCCCTGGGCGCGGCGTCGCCCACGGTACACCCCCTTACTCCCGGCTTTCCCGACGACGCGGCCGAGCACCCCGGCGCCAGCGCGCTGCTGCTCCCCCTGCGCGGTCCCGGCGTGGCGGAGGGCACCGCGCCCGCCGCCGTGGTGGTGATGGGCGTGTGCCGCTTCGGCGTGGACGCGCCGTGGCGGGACCTGGCACGGGCGCTGGCCGAAGTGGGCGCCAGGGAGATGCGCACGCGCGCGCTGGAGGAAGAGGCGGAAACCTTTCGGCGCCGCGCGGAGGAAAGCGAGGCGCTGCACGTTCTGGGGCTCGCCGCCAACCGCACGCTGGATCCGGACGAGGTGCTGAACATGGTGGCGCGCTTTACCCGCACGCTGCTGGGGGCGCACTACGTCACCGTGAACGCCACCTCCGCCGGCCGCATCCGCACCCTGGCGTCCGCCGGCCTGCGCGCCCCCGACGGCGCGGGGGACGATCCGTTCGCCGCGCGGGTGGCGGAGGCGGGCAAGCCGCTCACGCTGGATTCCTCGGAATCGGCGGCTACGGACGAGCCCTTTCACGCCGCGGAGGGGATGCGCGCCGGGCTGGGCGTGCCGCTGGCCGCGTTCGGCGAAACCTTTGGCGCGCTGGTGGTGGGGTACCGCCGCGAGTACGAGATCACCCCGCGCGACGTGCGCCTGGCGCTCACGCTGGCGGGGCACGCGGCGGTCGCCATCAGCAACGCGCGGCTGCACGAGGCGCTGGCCGAGCGCTCGGACGAACTGGAGCGCGCCAACGAGGAGCTGCGCTGGAGCGCCGCCGCCAAGGACCGCTTCTTCGCCTCGGTGAGCCACGAACTGCGCACCCCGCTCAACGCCATCCTGGGCTACAACTCGCTCCTGCTGGACGGCGTGGTGGGCCGGCTGGAGCCGGAGTCCGTCGCCTTTCTGCAGCGCTCGCAGCGCGCCACGCAGAACCTGCTGTACCTGGTCAACGACGTGCTGGACCTTTCCAAGATGGAAGCCGGCAAGCTGGAGCTGGTGATCGACCTCGTTTCGCCCTACATGGTGGTGGACGACGCGGTCAGCACGGTGGAGCCGCTGGCGCGGGAAAAGAAGCTGGCCATCGCCGTCGCTCCCGGCGCCGTGCTGCCGCGGCTGCACACGGACGGCGACCGGGTGCGGCAGATCCTGGTGAACCTCCTCTCCAACGCCATCAAGTTCACCGACCGCGGCGCGGTGACCGTCGTGCTCGACGCGCCCCAGGCGGAGGCGGACGACGGATCGGGGATGCGGCGCTGGGTGGAGGTGCGCGTGTCCGACACCGGCCCGGGAATCAGGCCGGAAGACCAGGAGCGCATCTTTCACGAGTTCGAGCAGGTGTCCGGGGCCACGGGGCGCGGCGGCACGGGGCTGGGGCTGGCCATCTCCCGCAAGCTGGCCCGCCTGCTGGGCGGCGAACTGCGGGTGGAAAGCACGCCGGGGCACGGCTCCACCTTTGTCCTGCGCCTTCCCGCCGATGGCTGACGCCGCCACGCTGCTCCGCTCCGCCGGCGCCGACGACGCGCGCGGCATGGCCGCCCGCGCGGGAGAAGAAGAGGGACTGGGCCGGTGGGACGCGGCGGCGCGCCTGTACTCGCTGGCCTTTCGCGCCTCCGTGATGGACCGCGACCTGGCCTCGGCCGTGGACGCGCTGCGCGGGCAGGCGCGGGTGCGCCGGCAGCAGCACCGGCTGGAAGAGGCGGAGGAGCTGGCCGACCTGAGCTTCGTGATGGCGGAGCGCAGCGGGCTGCCGCAGGCCGCCGCGCGCGCGCTCAACGTCCGCGGCATCATCCGCTACGAGCAGTCGGACTGGGCGGGGGCCGCCGCGCTGTACGGCCGGGCGCTGGAGATGGCGCTGGACCTGGGGGACGACGAACTGGCCGGGCTGGCCTGCCAGAACGCGGGGGTGATCGCGCACCTGCGCGGCGATCTGTTCGAGGCGCGGACGCGCTACCTGGAAAGCATCGGCTCGTTCGTGCGCTCGGGGAACAGCGCACACGCGATGATGGCGTACAACAACCTGGGCGTGGCCAGCATCTACCAGGGCGAGTGGATGGAGGCGGAGGTGTACTTCAGCCGCGGCATTGAAATCGGCGAGCGGCTGTCCCAATCTCCCATGCTGGCGCGTCTGTACAGCAACCGCGCGCACCCGCTCATCGAAATCGGCGAAACCGCTCGCGCCCGCCGCTCGCTGGACAGCGCGGAAGAAGCCGCCCGCGCCGTGGGCGACCTGGGCACGCTGGGTGAGGTGGAGAAGTTCCGCGCCATGCTGGCCCGCTGCGAGGGCAGGCTGCGGGACGCGGACGAGGGGCTGCAGCGTGCGCGGCGGATGGCGACGGCGGCCACCGCGTTCGAGCGCGCGGAGCTGCTGCGCGAGAGCGGGCATCTGCGCGAGGCGCAGGGCCGCCCGGCCGATGCCCGGGCCGCGTACCGCGAGGCCGCGGGGCTGTATTCCGAGGTGGGCGCGCGCCGCCAGCTGCGGCTGGTGGAACTCCGCGCCGCCGCGCTGGTAGAGCATGGGGAGCAGGACGAGGACGCGGGCAGGGAGGAGCCGGGCACCAGACCGGGGTAGCGGGTCGGACGTACGGGACGGGCACGACGATTGCCTTGATACCCGGCGTACTGAACCTGTCCTTTGCAAGCCGAATTGGAGGGCCGCATGAGCCGCTTCCGCATCGTTTCCGCCCTTGGTGTCGCCCTGATGCTCGCTGCCTGCAGCGATTCCGCAAGCGACCCGCTGGGCACGGACGGCCCTCTCAACAACCAGGGGCTGCTGGTTGGCGGAAACCGCACCGAGACGGACAGCACCGCGGCGGCGCCCCCCAGCACCTTCACCACGTCAGGGGCGTCCGTGGACGAGGACGAAACGCCTCCCGAGGGTGGGCCGCCCCCCAAGCCGGGGGACAACGGCGGGCTGCTGGTCGGCGGCAACTGAGCCGGCCGGAGTCGCACAATCAAAGAAGCCCGCGGGGATCGCTCCCGCGGGCTTCTTCCGTTTCCTGCAACATGTATTGCAGGGTTCGGCAAAGGTTGCACGCTGCACAAGTTTTCGGCCACTCCGTCCGCGCATGCCGTTCCCGGAACGACACTGACGCGGAGGATTACACCGTGGACCGGGGCGGCAGGTATCCCCGCCCGATTGCCTCGTCGAGCAGGCGCAGCAACCAGGGCCACACGGCGGGCGCGCCCCGCTCGATGGGCGCCATGCGGATCATCACCTGCTCGTACGTCACGGCGTGCTGCTTCCAGCTTCCGCCCTCGCTGGCAAAGTTGAGCATCACCGGCTGCAGGCGGTCCATGGCCACGGCGAAGCGAGCGGTGGGCGTGTCGCCCGCCTCGAACTCCTCCCAGACCCCGATCAGTTCCGCCGCCTGTTCCTCCGGGAGCATGCCGAAGATGCGCGCGGCGGCTGCCTTCTCGCGATCTTCCTTGCCCACGTTGGCGGCGGTGTCGTAGGCAAAGGCGTCGCCCGCGTCGATCTCCACGATGTCGTGGATGAGCGTCATCGCCACGGCGCGCACGGGGTCGGTGCCCGGCGGCGCGTGCTCGGCCAGCGCCATGGCGCAGAGGGCCAGGTGCCACGAGTGCTCCGCGCTGTTTTCCCGCCGCTCGCCCGCCAGCACGCGTGTCTGCCGCAGCACGCCCTTCAGCCGGTCGATTTCCAGCAGAAACGCCATCTGCCGCTCCAGGCGGGCACTCCGCTCCGCGTCGCTCATCGCGACGAGCGCGTCGGCGGAGTTGTCGTCAGGCCTCGCGGGACCGCTGATCATTCGTCCTCCTGCGCCTCGGCTTCGTCGGCCAGCCGGCGTTCGCGGCGGCGCAGCGAGGCGGCGTGCAGGCGGCGGTCGTCGTCCGTTTCCAGGATCAGCGGCGGGACGGCGCAGGGACGGCCGTTCAGCTTGTCGAGCGCCACGTACGTCAGGTAGCAGACGTTGGTGCGACGGCGGTGTCCGGTTTCCACCTGCTCCGCCTCCACGGTCACCATCACCTCCATGGACGAGCGGCCGACGGAGATGAGGCGGCCGTGCGCTTCCACGTAGTCGGTGGCGTAAATGGGTTCGCGGAACTCCACCCGGTCCACCGCCACGGTCACCACGGGACCGCGGGCGTGGCGGCGGGCGACCACCCCGCCGCACTTGTCCACCAGCGCCAGGATCTCGCCGCCGAACACGTTGCCGTGGTGGTTCAGCTGGTCGGGCATCATGCTTTCGGACAGCGTCGACGCGGATTCGCGCGGCGTCTTGCCCTGGGGGGCGTCGTGCTCGGGATTGCTCACGGTCATCTATCGTTCAGGTTGAGTGCATCCTGCTGCCAGTTGGCGACACGGTCGATCCACGGCTGCGCGCCTGCTTCGTACAGGGCGATGAAGCGCGGGCGGTCCTCCGCGATCAGCATCGCCGCAATGTCGCCGTTCATCCACCCGATCGCCTCCACGATCCGGTCGTAGAGCGCGCGATCGGCCAGATGGTTCGCTCGTCGGTAGTGCGCCACACGGTTGCGGATCATGCGGATCTCCCCGAACCGGGCACTCACCGCCGCTCGCGTCCTCATCTCCGGCGGACATCGTGGAAAAGTGTCCTCCAGCAGGATCGGCCAGAAGCGCTGTTCGCGCCGGAGTCTTCGGTTCGCATACTCGGAACCCAGCAGGCGGGTCCAGAAGCCGAATGGCAGCTCTCCGATTACGAGGTCTTCGGACAGCCGGATCTGCCCGCGGCGCCACTGCGCGCGGTGCCTGATCCGAAGCAGAAGTCCACGGAGTTCAGCGTCTTCCAGCGGAAGCAGCAGTCCAGGGCGGCCCATCAGCCACTCGCGGCTGCCGACTGACTGTCCGATTGCGCCGTGAAGGTGGTTCCGCAGTACCACCTCCGCCCAATTGAGCACTGGATGCAGCGCCCGGGCAAGCTCGATATCGAAGCGGTACCGGCCGATTGCTTCGTTCCACCCCTCGCCGGTGTTGGAAACGTGGGCAAGGAGGCGGGGCCGTGACACGGATTCGATGATGGACGTCTGTAACGCAGTCCTGAGTACCGGATCCGGGAACCGGGAATGTTCTGGCATCTGGCTCTTGATGGAAGAGGCCGGCGCGATTAGCTTTTGGACCTACCCCGTGCCCTCACCGCTTGCGGTACCGCCGGGGACCGAGAGGCGCCTCCTGGATTGGTCCGGGCAGGCGCCTCTCCGCGTTCAGGGGGGCACGATCCGCGTCTCCAGGCGCGGGAACGCGGGCTCGCATCATCCTACATCGCCCATCATCCAACACCCAAGCCGCGAACCGCCACCTTGCGAACGACTTTTTCTGCTTATATGATTACCATCATATAAGCGGGCGAACTCGGACCGGGAGAGCACCGAAATGGCGGACGCATACATCATCGACGCGGTACGTACTCCTCGCGGGCGCGGCAAGCGGGGCAAGGGTTCGCTGACGGAAATCCATCCGCAGGAACTGCTTGCGCAGACGCTGAACGCGCTGGCCGGGCGGACGCACGCCAACCTGGACGACGTGGATGACGTCGTGGTCGGCGCCGTGTCGCAGGTGGGCGAGCAGGGCGCCAATATCGCCCGGCAGGCGGTTCTGGCGGCGGACTGGCCGGTGCACGTGGGCGGCGTATCCCTCAACCGCTACTGCGGATCTGGCCTGCAGGCCGTCAACTTCGCCGCGATGGGCGTAATGAGCGGCATGCAGGAGCTGGTGGTGGGCGCGGGCGTGGAGAGCATGTCGCGCGTACCGATGGGCGCCGACGGCGGCGAGGGCGACGGATTGAACCCGCGCCTGCGCCGGCTGCACCACCAGGTTCCGCAGGGCATCAGCGCCGATCTGATCGCCACGATGGAAGGGTTTTCGCGCGAGGAACTGGATGCGTTCGCGCTCCGCTCGCAGCGCCTCGCCGCCGAGGCGCAGGCCGCCGGCCGCTTTACCGGAAGCCTGTTTCCCGTGCTGGACCCGGAGACCGGCGCCGTCGCGCTGTCCGAAGACGAGTACCTGCGCCCCGACACGACGATTGAGGCGCTCGCCGGCCTGAAGGGCGCCTTTGCCGCCGCCGGTGCGACCGCCGCGGGCCCGAACGGTGAAACGCTGGACGAGATCGCGCTCGCCCGCTTTCCGCGCGAGGGCGGCATCCGGCACCTGCACACGGCCGGCAACAGCAGCGGAATCGTAGACGGCGCCGCCGCCGTGCTGATCGCCTCGCCGGAGTACGCCCGCGCCAATGGCCTCAAGCCGCGCGCCCGAATCCGGTCGATGGCGATCCTGGCCGAAGACCCGGTCATCATGCTCACCGCGCCGGCGGAGACGGCCCGCAAGGCGCTGCGCAAGGCGGGGATGGAGGTGGGCGACATCGACCTGTGGGAGATCAACGAGGCGTTCGCCGCCGTGCCGCTGCAGGTGATCCGCCGGCTGGGAATCGACATCGACCGCGTGAACGTGAACGGCGGGTCGATTGCGCTGGGCCATCCGCTTGGCGCCACCGGTGCGATTCTGCTGGGCACCGCGCTGGATGAACTGGAGCGCCGCAACCTGTCCACCGCACTGATCACGCTCTGCATCGCGGGCGGGCAGGGCGTGGCCACCGTCATCGAGCGCGTCTGATGGCGGCGAATGATCCGGAGCGCACCCGCACCATCACCTGGGAGGACCCGCTCCCCGGTGCGCAGGCCGGCGCCGCAATGGCGGGATTGGAGTACCTGCGCGCCATGCAGGCGGGCCAGCTTCCCGGCCCGCCCATCATGGCAACGCTCGGGATCGGGATGGAATCGGCGGATGAGGGGCGCGTGGTGTTCTACTGCGATCCGGGCGAGTACCACTACAATCCCATCGGCGTGGTGCATGGCGGGCTCGCCGCCACGCTCTGCGACACGGCGACGGCGTGCGCGGTGCATTCCACGCTTCCGGCGGGAACCGGGTATACCACGCTGGAACTGAAGCTGAACTACGTCCGCCCGCTCACCCGCGACACGGGACGTATCTTCTGCGAGGGCACGGTGATCCACTCCGGTGGACGTGTCGCCACGGCGGAGGCGCGGCTGCGCGACGCGGAGGGCACGCTCTACGCACACGCAACCAGCACGTGCATGATCTTTCGCCCGTCGCGAGGAGGAGGTGGATGACGAGATATCCGGCCGGGCACCGCGAGCGCACGCGGCAGCAGATTCTGGACGCCGCCGCCCGCGTGCTGCGGGAAAAGGGTGTGGACGGGATGAGCGTGGCGGATGTGATGTCCAGCGCCGGGCTCACTCATGGCGGCTTCTACGCGCACTTTCCCAACAAGGACGCGCTGGTCGCCGAGGCGTGCGGGTGCGCGGTGAACCAGTCGCACGCTTCGCTGGGCGCGGCGGCGGAGAGCGCGCCGGCGGACCAGAAGCTCGCCGCCTACGTGCGCGCCTACCTGAGCCGCACACACCGCGACGAGCCCGGCGCGGGCTGCCTGATGCCGCCACTGGCGGGTGAAATCCCGCGCCAGGCGCCGGAGGTGCGGGCTGCCTTTACCGGCCAGGTGAAGCGCATGCTGAAGCGCACGCAGAACGCGCTCCCCGCCCACGTGGAGGAGGCGGATCGCGAAGAGATGGCGATGGTGGTGATGGCGGGCTTGGCGGGTGCGATGATGCTCGCCCGCGCGGTGGATGATCCCACGCTGAGCGACCGCTTTCTCGCGGCGAGCCGGCGCGTGCTCACGGAGATGATCGGGCCCGAGGGGGAGCCGGACATCTCGGGGAAGAACTGACGCGCGTCACTCGTAGGCAGGGGCAGGGCTGATCGGACACGGTCGATCGGTTTCGGCCCGGCGGTTGAAACCGCGCCTCGAAAGACACGAAGTCCGCCTCCGCGGACTGTACCTGCGAGTCTGAGCGGCGCCCAGGCGCAACTGGAGCCCCGAACCGTGCGCGAACAGCGCCGGGCCGGGGCTCCTGTTTTCAGAGCGGCTGATCATCCGCTCAGTGGAGACCGTTCGCGGCTCGTCCGCCCGTGTCGTGCCTCATCCCGTTCACGTCATCGGCCGCAGGCGCAGGCGTGTTGCTCCTTGTCCACGCTCATGTCCGAAAGAGCGTGGGTTCGGCGGCGAGGGCCGCGATGCGGCGCTGGGCGACGGGGAGCGCGTAATCTCCCACGCGGTCCCACGGCACCCAGAGCGCGGCATCGTATCCGGCGGGAACCGGTTCGCCGCTCACGAAGGTGCAGCGCACGGCGTGGTACGTGGCGCGGACGTGCGTGAACACGTGCTCCACCACGCCCACCGGCTCGCCCGCGCGCACGATCATCCCCAGCCCCTCGTACGCGGCGCGCTCGACGGCGGCGGAAAGGGGTTCGCCTTCCGCGCGGATGACGGCGGGGAACGCCCACATCCCGCCAAGGCGCACATGCACGGGGCGCCGGACCAGGAGCACGTGCCCGTCCCGCTCGATGACGGGAACGGCGGTGTCCTCGTGCGGGATCGCCTTGGCCTTCTTCCTGGCCGGACGCTCCGCCTGCGTCCCCGCCGCGTACGCCGCGCAGAACTCGCGGACGGGGCACTCGCCGCAGCGGGGTGTGCGCGGAACGCAGACCGTGGCACCGAGTTCCATCACCGCCTGGTTGATGTCGCCCGGCCGCTCGCCGCGCACCAGCTCGCCCGCCATCGACCACAGCGCGTCCTCGGACGGTGCGGGGTCGTCCATCCACCGGGCGAACACGCGCCTCACGTTTCCATCCACCAGCGGCTCTTCGCGCCCGAACGCGATCGACATCACCGCGCCCGCCGTGTACCGGCCGACGCCGGGAAGCGCGCGGAAGCCTTCCGGATGATTGGGGACGATGCCGCCGTGCTCGTCGCGCACGGTCTGGATGGCGCGATGAAAGTTCCGCGCGCGCGAGTAGTAGCCGAGGCCCTCCCATGCCTTGAGCACGTCGTCCAGCGGGGCGTCGGCGAGCGCCTCCACGGTGGGGAACCGTTCCAGCCACCGCGCGAAGTACGGGCGCACCGTTTCCACGCGAGTCTGCTGCAGCATCACCTCCGACAGCCAGACGGCGTACGGGTCCGCGACGTGGCCCGGCGCCGCGCGCCACGGCAGGTCGCGGCGGTTGGCGTCGTACCAGGAGAGCAGGCGCGGGCGCAGGGCAGGGGAGAGAGGCAAAGTGCGAAGGTGCGAAAGTACGAAAGTGCGAAAGTGCGAAAGTGCGAAAGTGCGAAAGTGCGAAAGTGCGAAAGTGCGAAAGTGCGAAAGTGCGAAAGTGCGAAAGTGGTGGCGCGGGTGGCGTGATCCGAGAGGGACGCCGAGATCGCGTAGCGGGTGGATCGCCGCTCAGGGAAGGCTGACCCGCATCAAATCGACGTAAGCCTCGCCTTCCGTGCCACACAGGGGTGTGCTCCCTCTCCCACATCTGTTCGTGGGAGAGGGTCGTCGTGCGCAGCACGCGGGGTGAGGGCGTCACTTTCGGACGCGCCAATCCTCGCCACTCCCGCCCGAGACGCGCCCGCCGCTTCTACTCCGCCTTCAGCAACTCCGGCACGCGCACCACCACAAATCCCAGAATCGCCAGCATCACCACGCACCCGATCGCCAGGGCGGCGGGCGCCTGCAGCCACCGTGCGATGGCGCCGGCCTGCAGCGATCCCAGCGGCGTCATTCCCACGAACATGAACACGTAAACCGACATCACACGTCCACGCAGCCGGTCCGGAACGCGGGCCTGAAGCAGCGCGTTCAACGTCGCGTTGTTCAGTACGATCATGAAGCTCGCGGCCGCAAGCAGCACCAGCGACAGCGGATACCACGTCGACAGCGCGAATCCCATCAGCAGCAGTACAAAGGCCAGACACGCGCCCACGATCAGCCGTCCGCGGTGGATCGCCATCTTTCCCGCCGCCAGCAGCACGCTCGCGGACAGCGCGCCCGCGCCCGCGGCGGAAAGCAGCATCCCCAATCCGCGCGCGCCCACGTGCAGCACGTCGCGCGCAAACACGGGGAGCAGCATGGAGTAGGGAAACACGGTTACCGACATCGCCGCGATCATCAGAACCAGCGTCTGCACGACTCTGTCCGCGCGGATGTACGCCAGTCCCTCGCGCAGGTGATCCAGCACGCTTGCGTCCGCGGTGGCGGGATTCGGGCGGAAGGGTGCGATCCGCAGCATCATCAGCCCCGCGATGACCGCCACGTACGAGAACGCGTTCGCGTAGAAGCACGCCGCCACGCCCGCGCCGCCGATCAGCGCGCCCGCCACCGCCGGGCCGATGATGCGCGATCCGTTGAACGCGGCCGAGTTGAGGGCGATGGCGTTCGCAAGATCTGGCTTGTCAACGATTTCGGCAAAGAACGACTGGCGCGTGGGGATTTCGAACGCGCTCGCCGTCCCCAGCACGAACACGAGGCCGAGAAGGACGGGATAGGTGATGGTGTGCGTACCCGTCAGGATCGCGATCGCCAGCGCGCAGACGAGCATGATCCACTGCGCCGTGAGGATGATGCGCCGCTTGTCCCTGCGGTCCGCTACCACCCCGGCGTACAACCCCAGGAACAGCGTGGGGAGCGAGGCGACGGCGGTCACCAGCCCCAGCTTGAACTCGGAATTGGTGAGTTCCAGAACCAGCCAGCCCTGCGCCGTCGTCTGCATCCACGTGCCCGTAAGCGACAGCACGTGGCCCACGTAGAACACACGGAAGTTGCGGTGCCGCAACGCGGAAAAGGCACGCGGCGCCTCCGTGGGCGCCTGTGGATCGGGCGTTTCGGGCACGCGAAGAGGCGCGGAGGGGAGTTCGCTCGCCTCGTCCGCGCCGTGTCCGGTTCCGTCCTGATCGTCCCGCAGTAGCATCCCGCTGTTCCACTTCGCCGATGAACCGGTATCTTACAGGGGGCGCACCGCAGCCGCCACAGGCGTGGATGGCGTGCAACGTGCTGGATCGGCGTGCTCCCCCGCGCTCTACCCCCGGAGGTCTCATGCGTTTTACCAGCTACTCCAAGTACACCGGCAACATGGCCGACGCCCTGAACCTTCAGGCGCTGCTGGACCAGTTGTCCGATTTCCTTTTGCAGAGCGGGTTTGCGGGGGGCGAATACTCGCACCCGTGGTGGGGCGAGTTCGGCGGCGACGAGGACGACCGGTCCATGGACGCGCTCAAGGACGCGCTGTTGCGCGCCCTGCTGGAGAGCGGACAGTTGACGCCGGAGATGATCGCGGAGCTGCGCGGCGACGGCGAGGCGGACGACGAGGTGCGGCAGCGGATCGCCGACCTGCTGGACGCACTCATCCAGCGCATGGTGGCCGAGGGCTATCTGAACGTCAGCGAGAATCCGCAGATGCCGGGCGGATACACGGAGATGGACGGCGAAGGCAAGATTGACGAGGCCAAGGCCGCCGCGCAGCAGGTGGAGTTCTCGCTGACGGGAAAGGGTGTGGATCTGCTCGGCTACCGTACGCTCCGCCAGCTTCTGGGGGCGATGGGGCGCTCGGCCGTGGGCTCACACGAGACGCCACACCTGGCCACTGGCGTGGAGGTGGAGGCGGCGAGCCGTCCGTACGAGTTCGGCGACACGCTGAACCTGGACATCCCCGCCACGCTCAAGAGCGCGCTTTCGCGGGAAGACGGGCTGCGCGACGACGGCAGCATCGACCTGGACTACGGCGATCTGTTCGTCAACCAGTCCGAGTACCGCTCCAGCTGCGCCACCGTGCTGATGCTGGACACCAGCCACAGCATGATCCTGTACGGCGAAGACCGGTTCACGCCGGCCAAGAAGGTGGCGCTCGCGCTCACGCACCTGATCCGCACGCAGTTCCCGGGCGACACGCTCAAGGTGGTAACCTTTGGCGACACGGCCGAGGAGCTGCCGGCCTCGCGGGTGGCGCACGCGCAGGTGGGGCCGTTCCACACCAACACGGCCGCGGGGCTGCAGCTTGCCCGGCGCCTGCTGCTGGCGCAGAACAAGGACATGAGACAGATCGTGATGATTACGGATGGAAAGCCGTCCGCCGTCACGCTGCCGGACGGGCGCGTCTACAAGAACAGCATGGGACTCGACCAGTTCGTCCTCAAGGAAACGTTCCACGAAGTCGGGGCCTGCCGCAAGGCGGGAATCCTGATCAACACCTTCATGCTGGCGCGCGACCCGGCGCTGGTGGCGTTCGTGAACCAGGTTTCGCAGATCGCGCGCGGCAAGGCGTACTTCACCAGCACCATGACGCTCGGCCAGTACATCATGCGTGACTTCCTGAAGCGGAAGACGCGCCGGGCGGGGTAAGCGGCTGCGGTGCAGACGGATGGGTCGCGATTAGGCCACCCATGGCGTAAATGGACAATCTTTACAGGCTGAGGTCGCTCCATTACTGTGGAGCATGAGCCTGATAGAGGAGATCCGGGCCGCGATTGCCGAGCGGCGATTCGAACTTTCGCAGCACGCGTCCGATCAGAGCGTCGCCCGCAACATTGGCGCGGCCGAACTGACCGACGCCTTGTATTCAGGAGAAGTGATCGAGGACTATCCTGATGACAAGTACGGGCCGAGTTGCCTGATCCTCGGCCTTACGCGGTGGGGAAGACCGCTGCACGTTCAATGCAGCTACCCTTCCCGCCCTGTGCTGAAGATCATCACCGTCTACGAACCTGATCCAGACTTGTGGATCGCCCTGAAGCATCGAAAGGGTAGGATCGGATGATGCACCAGATTGAGGACCATCTTGTAGAAACGTTCGTCACGTACTCCGTCGAAGTTCGGGGGCGGATCGTGATCGTAGAGAACGTTCCTGCCCGCGTCGACCCGCAAACCGGCGAGCGCTTCTTTTCTCCGGAAACAGTCGAACAACTCCGCGTGCTGGTCTGGAGCGATCGTCAGCCGGATCATACGGTCGAAACACCGGTATTCCGCTTCGCGGCCTGAGTTGGGGGTCCGAGTCATGAAGCGGAGGAGCGGATCCCAGTCTGCGCCTCCAATCTGTGAAACAAGTTTGTTGTTCGCGGCCAGGGTCAGGCGGCGGGCGGCGCCTGCACAATCAGGAAGCGGTTGCCGTCCGGGTCGCGAAAGGAGAACTGCGGCGGCTGGGGATCGCTGATGCGGGCGTCCAGCGCGATCAGCCCCGGCCGGCTGGTGCCGGCGCGGCCGATTTCCGCGTCCATGTCGATGCCACGGGCGCGCAGGGTGGCGTAATCCGCGTCGATATCCGTCGATCCGAATGCGCAGATCGTCTGGTCGGTGGCAGCCGCGCGGCCTTCGCTGGGCGGGACGAGCGCGAGCACGTTGGCGGAGCCCGGCGGCGCGACTTCCACCCAGCGGCCTCCGCTGTAAGGCAGGTCGCCGCGCAACTGGAATCCGAGCGTATCCACGTAGAACGCGAGCGCCCGGTCCTGGTCGGCAACCGGGACGAACACGGTTCCTACCGTCGTGATCCGGGTCGTGCCTGTCGGGTCTGCCATCGCGCTCTCTCAATTGAAGGCCAGTACCTGCGTCCAGTGGTTCCGCATCTGAAACCATCATGCCGACCGGTAGGTATGGTCGTCAAGGGCAGACAGTACGCCCGGTCGAGAGTCTGATCCGAAGCCATGGAGCGCCAGACCCGGCGGGGGATCAGCCGGGTGCCGCGCCTGCCTTGCCGCCGGAGTTGGCCCAGAGCGCGTGCGCCACCATCGACGGCGTCCAGTCGGCACCCAGTTGCAGGGCACGTTCGCGGATTTCCGCGGCGTATCTGGCGTAGTAGGCGGGCGTGAACGCGACGTCGCCCAACCCGGGCACCTGCGCGCCGACCAGTTCATCAAAGAACGGATATGTTTCCGGCGCGTACGCCGCGGCGGCTGCGGACGCGGTGGCCGGGCCCACGCCGGCGAGCTTGGACAGAATCGCGATCGGCGCGCGGGGATCGGGGACCGCCGCGAGCGCGTCGGTGCTCGTCCGGATCACGAGATCCTCATCGTTGCCGCGCACCAGCACCAGGTTGCGCGCCCGCCACACGCCACGCGCCATCTTCCACTCCGTCAGCCGCACCAGCTCGTCGTGGGTCACGTGCGGCTTGGCACGCGCCGCGATCAGCCCGGGCAGCTCCTGTCGATACCACGCATCCAGTTCCGCCAGCCGGGCGACGCCCTGTGCTTCGACCACCGCCTCGTACCGGTCCAGCGCGGCGCGCCAGGCAGACGGCGCCTTGTTGCTCCAGAGGTCGTTCATCAGATCAAGACTCGGTGATGCGGGATGGATGGATCGCTTGCCTGCGGGACACTGATGCCGGTGCGGGAGGATGAGCGCAAGGTGGTGTGGCGATATGGATGCGCTCCGTGTCGTCTCTTGATGGCACGGCGACTCATCTCCCGCCTGATGTGTAATTCTTAGCGCGTTGTGGATCGGGATCGTAGGCGATCCGACGTCAACGGATTATAATCGACGAGCGATTGGGCCGGCACTCCTTCGCCGGACGGGCCGGCTCACGCGTCCCGCTGCCGGTCTGTTCCCGATCATCTGCTTCCTCGTTCATCCCGCCTGTGATCCTCATCATCTACACCACCCTGTATCGTGAGGGCGGCGACAAGTTTGCGCGGGCCGCCCAGACGCTCGCGGCGGAAAAGGGGCGCGACAACCCGGGCGTGCCGGTGAGCGCCGTCGCCGTGGAGAGCAAGGCGGACGTCGCGGAGCTGTTCCACCGGGCCGCGGCGGGGGAGCGCGTCCGCGAGCTTCACTTTATCGGCCACAGCGGGATGTACGGGCCCATGTTCCGCACCCGCGCCGTACCCGAGCAGTTCAGCCCGCACGAATGGCGCACGCTGCCCAACCCGTTTGCGCCACACGCGTCCGCGTACTTTCACGCGTGCCGCACCGCGCGATGGTTCGCACCGTTCTTTGCCCGCACCTTTGGCGTGCCGGCGCACGGATATCACTGGTACACCAGCGTTTCGCTGCGTCCGGACCGGTTCCGCTGGGAGAGGCTTTCCCGCGATCGTGACGCACCGCTGTACGTGCTGGGCTGCCCGGGCCGCAAATCGCACGGGCTGCTGGGATCGGTGCGCAAATACAGCCGCGGCGTGGCGGAAACCATGAAGCGGTTCGATCCTGAGCCGCCAGACGGCGATCCCACCTACGACTCCGTGGCCCCGCTGTACGACGCCGTGTTCGGCGACATCACCGTCCGCGAAGACGAGTGGCGCTGGCTGCAGTCGCGGATGCCGGCCGAGCCTGCGCGCGTGCTGGACATCGGCTGTGGCAACGGCGCGCTGCTGATGCGGATGGCCCCCGGCATCGCGCATGGAACGGGCGTCGACACCTCCGCGGGGATGATAGACCATGCCCGAAAGCGCGCCGCGGACGTCCCCACGCTGGACTTCGTGCAGGTGCACGGGCCGGCGCTGCCGTTTGCGGATGCGTCGTTCGACGTGGTGGTTTCGCTGCTCTCGTTCCGCTACCTGGACTGGGATCCGGTGATGAACGAGATCCGCCGCGTGCTGCGTCCCGGCGGCCGCGTGCTGATCGTGGACATGGTGACGGCGCCCGTGCGCTGGCGTGAAATGCCGCATCTGCTGGCGAGCAAAGCAAGCGGCTTCCGCTCCCGCCTGCGCCGCCCCGAGTTCGCGCGCAGCCTGCGGCGGATGGTGACGGACCCGCGCTGGCAGACCATGCTGCGCTACAATCCCATCCGCGCCGAGCACGAGATGCGGTGGTACCTGGAGAGCCGCTTTCCGCGGGGCTCCATCCAGACCATCAACGTGGGATGGAACGCCCGCGTCCTGGCCTTCGACAGCGGCCCGGTGCAGCCCGGCGCGGTGCCGCCGCAGAGCTATCCGTGAAGGTCGCCGTCCTGGACTGGGGGATCGGCGGGCTGGCGTTCCTTACCCGTCTGCGGCAGGCTCATCCATCCGTGCCCGCCGTCTACCTGTCCGACGCGGGCACCACGCCGTACGGCCGCCTGCCCCGCCCTGCGCTGGCAGCGCGGGTGGACGCCATGCTCCGGTACGCGGTGGATCACCACGGAGCCGATCACGCCGTGCTCGCCTGCAACGCCGCGAGCACCGTCATCCGTGATCTGCATGCGTCGCGTGACGGCTTGGGAGTGATCGGGGTCATCGAACCCGCTGTCGCCGAACTCGCGCGCATGTCCCCGTCGCGCATCGGCGTGATCGGCGGAGCGCGAACGATCACGAGCAACGCGTATGGCCGACCCCTCCGCGCCGCTGGACACGATGTGATACAACGCGTTGCGCAGCCGCTGTCGGCATGTGTGGAGGCGGGGCGCCTGGACGGGGACGAAGTGCGCGGCGAGGTGGCCCGCATCCTCGCTCCGCTGCGCGGCGTCGAGGTTCTGGTGCTGGCCTGCACGCACTACTCCGTGCTGTCGCCGCTGCTCGCGGAGCTTTGTCCCGGCGCGACGCTCTTCGATCCGGTGGAGAGCACGCTTGCCAGGGTTCAGGCCGAGTGGCGCCTGCCACGAGAATCGGACGTGTCGGCATCCGTGCGCATCCTGACCACGGGAGACGCGGATGCGATGAAGCGCTCCGCGAGGCTGGCCTTTGGACTGGAACTGAAGATGGTGGAGCCGATCCGGGTGTAAGCCGCTAGGGACTCGTCCACCGGATCAGTATCTCCACCTCATGCACCACCGCTGATCCCCAGCGGACTGAGCGCGCATAGCCGGGATCGTCCATCGACGCTGATCGTCATCGACGCTGATCATCCACCGGCAACGGCACCTGTCATAAACCGCCGGCCATCAACAGGAAGAGCCCCGGACCGCAATCGCGATCCGGGGCTCTCGTCCATCAATCCATTCCCGTCAGCGGACGGACTACCAGAGCTTGATGCGCTGGTCGGCCGGCAGCCACATGCGGTCGCCCTGCTTGACGCCGAACGCCTCGTAGAACGCCGGGAAGTTCACCAGCACGCCGTTGGTGCGGTACTGCCCCGGCGAGTGCGGGTCCGTCAGCAGCTGCTGGCGAAGCGCCTGGTCGCGGAACTTGCTGCGCCAGATCTGCGCCCATCCCAGGAAGAAGCGCTGGTCGCCCGTGAAGCCGTTGATGACCGGCGCGGGGCGCCCGTTGAGCGAGTTGTGGTACGCCTTGTAGGCGATGGCCAGCCCCGACAGGTCGCCGATGTTTTCGCCCAGCGTAAGCCGGCCGTTCACGTTGGCGCCCTCGATGGGCGAGTAGCTGCTGTACTGGTTGGCCAGCGCCGTGGCACGCGACTCGAACGCGGTGGCGTCTTCCGGCGTCCACCAGTCGCGAAGGTTGCCCTGCGCGTCGCTCTTCCGGCCCTGGTCGTCGAAGCCGTGGCTGATCTCGTGCCCGATCACGCCGCCGATGCCGCCGTAGTTCACGGCGTCGTCCGCGTTGGGATCAAAGAACGGAGGCCGCAGAATGGCCGCCGGGAACACGATTTCGTTGTTGGTCGGGTTGTAGTACGCGTTCACGGTCTGCGGGGTCATGCCCCACTCGTTGCGGTTCACCGGCTGGCCGATGCGCCCGGTGATGGTGCGCTGGTACTCGAACTCGGACGCGCGGCGCAGGTTGCCCAGCAGGTCCGCGGGGTCGATCTGCAGCGCCGAGTAGTCACGCCACGTGTCGGGATAGCCGATCTTGACGCTGATGCTGCTCAGCTTCTGGTGCGCCTGCGCACGCGTCGCCGGGCTCATCCACTCCAGCTCGTCGATGCCCTGGTTGAACGCGGCCATCAGGTTCTGCACCAGCTCCTGGGCGCGCTGCTTGGCGGCGGGGCTGAAGTTGCGCTCCACGTACATTTCGCCGGCCAGCTCGCCCAGCGTGCCCTCGACGACGTCGATGCCGCGCTGCCAGCGGGGGCGCTCCTGGGTGGTGCCGCTCAGCACCTTGCCGCGGAAGTTGAAGCGCGCGTTGGCGAAGTCGCTGCTCAGGTACGGGGCGGCGTTGTCCACCATGCGCAGCACCAGGTAGTTCTGCACGGTTTCCACCGGAGTCTGCGCCAGCACGCTGTCGATGCGGGCGAAGTAGTCCGGCTGGCGCAGGATGACGGTGTCGACGCTCACGCCCGCGGACCGCAGGAACTCGCTCCAGTTGAAGCCCGGCGCGCGGCGGGAAAGGTCAGCCACGGCGGTGGGGTTGTACTGGGCGTTGGGGTCGCGAAGGCGCGTGCGCTCCCACTGGCGCGTGGCCAGCGCGGTCTCAAACGCGATCACGTTCTGCGCGGCGGCCGCGGCGTTGGGCGTGCCCGCGAGCCCGAGCAGCGTCTGCGCGTAGTTCGTGTATTCGCGGCGGATGCCGGCCGAGCGCTCGCTGGGGTCCAGGTAGTACTCGCGGTCCGGCAGGCCCAGCCCGCTCTGGCTCAGCCCCACCACGTAGCGGCTGGACATCTTCTGGTCCTGGCCCACGCCGAACGAGAACGGAAGGCCCGTTCCGCGGCGGCGCATCTGCGCGAACAGCGCCGGGTACTCGGCGCGCGAGCGCACGGCGCGAATGCGGTCGATGTCGGCGCGCAGCGGCTGAATGCCCAGCCGCTCGATGCGCGCGGTGTCCATGAAGCTCTTGTACAGATCGCCGACCTTCTGCTCGTCGCTGCCGGGGGCGTTCTGCTTGCTCGCGGCTTCTTCCACCAGCGTGCGCAGCGAGGCCTGGGCCTGGTCGCGCAGCAGAATGAAGGTGCCGTAGGTGCTGCGGTCCGCCGGGATCTCGGTCCGCTTGAGCCAGGAGCCGTTCACGAACGAGTAGAAGTCGTCCTGCGGGCGGACGGAGCGGTCAAAGCCGGTCGTGTCGATGCCCAGCCCCATGGCGGGGGCGGGCGCCGCGGCGGAACCGGACACGGCGCCGGGCTGCGACGGCGCGCAGGCGGCGGCAAGGATGCACGCCGCCACGGCCGTGGCACGCGGCGTAATGCGGATCTTTGAGGACATGCGACTCACGGTTGGGTGATGATGATTCGAACGTTCCTTCTACAGACCCGCAACCAGTCCGTTCCGTTGGACTTCGATGGACGGAACGGATTGCGGTGCGCGCGTTTGCGGCTCGATCCGCGGAAACGGTATACCGAGGATCAGAGTTGCTGGCCCGCGCCGGTCTGCACCGCGTTCCCAGTGCCGCGGACGCGGTGATCCGCCGGTCTGCTTTCCATCGCGGAAGCCGGGTCTCGACCTCCGCGGAGCCTCATTCCCTCCGTGCCGTACGCGGTGTGACCGCGACTCGCTCAGTGCACCGCGGTCGCTTCGATCTCCACCTTGGCCTGCTCCTCCAGCAGCCCGGCGACGATCACCACGGCCATGGCGGGAAAGTGCTTGCCGAACAGTTCACGGTACACGCGGCCGAGCGCGCGCGTGTTGTCCAGATACGCCGCGCGGTCGGTGATGTACCACGTCATCCGCGTCACGTGTTCGGGCCCCGCGCCCGCCTCCGCCAGGATAGTGACGATGTTCCGCAGCGCCTGGTCTACCTGGCCGATGAAGTCGTCCGTCTCGAACTCGCACGTGGCGGGGTTCCACCCGATCTGCCCGGCCACAAAGACCGTGCGCCCCTCCGCCTCCATGCCGTTGACGTAGCCCTTGGGCGCGCCCCAGTGCGCCGGCTGAAGCACGCGGCTCATGCGCCCTCCCGCAGGCGAAAGCGCTGCAGCTTGCCCGTCTGCGTGCGCGGAAGCTGGTCCACGAACGTCACCCGGCGCGGATACTTGTACGGCGCGATGTGCGTCTTTACGAATTCCTGCAGCGAACGCGTCATTTCCTCCCCAGGTTCATGCCCGGGCCGCAGCACGACGAACGCGCTGACCACCTGCCCGCGATCGGTGTCCGGCAGCCCCACGACGCCGCATTCCAGCACGGCGGGGTGCTCCAGCAGCACCGTTTCCACCTCCGGCCCGGCGATGTTGTAGCCGGAGCTTACGATCATGTCGTCCGTGCGCGCCTGGTACCAGAAGTAGCCGTCCTCGTCCATCCGGTATGCGTCACCGGTGAGATTCCAGCCGTTCAGCACGTAGCCCGCCTGCCGTTCCGGGTCGGCCAGGTAGCGGCACCCCGTAGGCCCCTGTACCGCCAGCCGCCCGACGGATCCGGGCGGAAGCGGCTCGCCGTTCTCGTCGATGATCCGCGCCCGGTAGCCCGGTACTGCCCGTCCGGTCGATCCCGGCCGGACGTCGTCTTCCGAGCAGCCGATGAAGATGTGCAGCATCTCCGTGCTGCCGATGCCGTCGATGATCTTTACTCCCGTCGCCTGTTCCCACGCCTCAAAGGTCGGCAGCGGCAGCGTTTCGCCCGCAGAGACGCACTTGGCGAGGGATGACAGATCGTATTCGGGAAGGATGTCGAGCATGGCGCGGTAGGCCGTCGGCGCCGTGAATAGGACCGTGGCGCGATGGTCCTGAATGGCCTTGAGAAGGTTGGGGCCGGACGGCTGTTCCACGAGGAGAACGGCGGCGCCGGCGCGGAGCGGAAAGAGCAGCAGCCCGCCCAGTCCGAAGGTGAACGCCAGCGGCGGCGACCCGCAGAAGATGTCGTCCGGTGACGGCTTGAGGACGTGCACGGAAAAGGTGTCCGCGCAGGCCAGCATGTCGCGGTGAAAGTGCATGGTCCCTTTCGCCCGCCCGGTGGTGCCGGAGGTGAAAGCGATCATGGCCACGTCGTCCGCCGCGGTATCCACGGGCGTGAACTCGGGGGAGCGGAGTGCCATCATTGCCTCCAGCCCGTCGTCCCCGCCGCCCCCCCAGGTGACGACGCGCTCCAGAACCGGCGCCTGCCCGCGCGCGCCGTGAAGGTCGTCCGCCAGGCGGTAGTCGGTCAGCGCGAGCCGAACCATCGCCTTTTCGGCCACGTACGCCAGTTCGCGCGTGCGCAGCAGCGGCATGGTGGGAACGACGACGGCGCCGGCCTTTACCACGCCCAGCCAGCACGCCGCCATCATCGGCGAATTGGGCCCGCGCAGCAGCACGCGGTTGCCGGGCACAATCCCCAAGTCGCTCCGCAGCACGCCGGCGATGCGGTTGGACTGCTCCACCAGTTCGCGGTACGTCCAGCTTCCGCCATCCCACAGCATCGCCGTGCGGTCGCCGTGACCGCGTTCCATCCACCGGTCCAGCAGTTCCGCCGCGCAATTCAGCCGTTCCGGGTAGTGCAGGTCGGAGAGGCCGGAGTAATCCATCTCCGGCCACAGATCGAGCGGCGGCAGATGGTCGCGCGCGAACGTGTCAGCGTGGGCGGAGGGCGCCGCGGGAAAGCGTGTTTCCACTGTGGCCATGGCTCGCCGGACCGGAGGGAGGAGAGTGCGGGCATGATCAGGCAACGGCGCAAACGGCGGACCGTGCATGATGGTGATTTGTCGTCTCCGCCGGGCTTGATGCGGAGGCGGGCTGTGCAGTCTCACGCGGAGGTCGCGGGGGCCGCGGAGGTCGCGGGGACTCACCGGCGCGGCTGATTCAGACCATCTCCCCTGTGCTGTTCCCGCGACCTCCGCGCACCTCCGCGGCCCCGCGTGAAATGCGGTTGACGGACTCAGCCTTCGCTCCGGGATGGCGGACGCGCGTCCTTCAGCAGCTGGCCCGCGATCACCAGTTTCTGGATCTCGCTCGTGCCTTCGTAGATGCGGAGCGCGCGGATCTCGCGGTACAGCGATTCCACGGGCGCGCCGGACACCACACCACGCCCGCCGAACAGCTGCACGGCGGTGTCGATGACGCGCTGCGCGGCTTCCGTGGCGTAGAGCTTGGCCATTGCCGCCTCGCGCGTGACGCGGTCCGCGCCGGAATCCCGGGTCCACGCCGCACGATAGACCAGCAGCGCACTCGCGTCCACCTCCAGCGCCATCTGCCCCAGCGCCGACTGCGTCAGCTGAAAGTCGCTCAGCGGCTTGCCGAACGCCTGTCGCGCCGCCGTCCACGCGACCGCTTCGTCCAGTGCACGTCGCGCAAACCCCAGCGCCGCCGCGCCCACCGTGGTGCGGAATACGTCCAGCGTGCCCAGGGCCACGCGCATTCCCGCGCCTGCCTCGCCCACGAGCGCGTCCGCGGGCACGCGGCATTCGCGCAGCTCCAGCGTGCCCAGCGGATGCGGCGCGATCACATCGATGCGCTCCGACACGCGCAGGCCGGGGTTGTCCGCGTCCACCACGAACGCGGCGTATCCGCGCTCGCCTGCCTCCGGAAAGCGGCAGAACACGACGTAGTGGTCGGCGATCCCGGCGTTGCTGATCCACGTCTTGGTGCCGTCGATCACGAACCCCTCGTCCGTCCGGCGCGCGGTGGTGCTCATGGCGGCCACGTCGCTGCCCGCGTCCGGCTCGGAAAGCGCGAATGCGGCGATGGCCTCGCCCGCCGCCACCGCGGGCAGGTATCGCTCGCGCAACGCCCGCGAACCGAAGAGCGTGATGGGTCCGGCGCCCAGCCCCTGCATGGCGAAAGCGAAGTCGGCGAGCCCCCATGCGTGCGCCAGCGTTTCGCGCGTCAGGCACAGGGTGCGCACGTCCAGCCGTTCGCGCGCGCCGCCATGCGGAGCCGTTACCGCGTGCCGCAGCCAGCCGCCCGCGCCGAGCTGGCGAACGAGCCCGCGGCAGGCCTCATCCACGTCCCCGTGCGCGTGCCCGGCGGACGGGATGTGCGCCTCCGTCCACGCCGTCAGCTCCGCCGCGAGCGCCCGGTGCTCGTCATCAAAGAACGGCCAGTTCAGAAACGTGCGATCAGGCATTCGGGTCGGTGCGGAAAGGGCGGCTACACGGCCGTCGGGAGTGGATTGGCCTTCAACCACCCGATGATGAACGTCGTGAGATCTCGGAACGTCAGGTATTCAGCGCGGATTCGGAGTGCGCGGCAGTACGCCGCCATCGCCGGGCGGAAGGCACGGTACCGCTCGATGATCAGATCGCCGCCTGACAAGACGATTCCGGGCACACAGTGCGCCCCCAGAAAATCCCGGATCTGGTGGATGGCGGTCTCCGGGTCTTCCGCATGCGCACGGATGTCCTGCCCCGCGAGGTCGGAGATGTACTTCTGATAGCGGTACCGGTCAACATCCAGCACCAGGGCGGCCTTGCGGCGCTGAACCCCTGATCCGAATGCCTTGGCTCCCAGAAAGATTCCGAGTTCCAGCGGCATGTTGAACCGTGGCAGTTGGAACGCGGGATCAAGTTGCGTCCGCGAGATGTCGTGAATCGCCAGCCGGCTCTGCTGGATGATCTGGTTGATCTTCTCGATTCGGACCTGTGAACTGTCTTCCATCTCCAGCGAACATCGCGGATGGAAGCCGCAGTCGAACGTGGCGAACACAACGGCCTCGAAGAGAGGACGGTATGCGGCGTCGAAAGGGCAGTTGATGAAGACGCTCGTGTCGTAGGTCACGCGGCCTCCTCCTCCGGATCGGGCAGATCGGGCCACGTGCGGAGGCCTTCCTCATTGAGGATGTCGCGGATTGAGCGCCGGGGCATCTCCGAATAGGGAATTCCCGCTTCGTGCGCGATGCGCATCTCCCGGAACATCTCCGTCACCTTGTCCAGGTCGAATCGGGAGCCGGGAAAGGGCTGCATCCGGGCCGTTCGCTTGTCTGTCGCCATGTGCGTCTCCAGTGTGCAGGTTGCGCACTGAATATAGACTGGCCGGACGGTTCGATCAATCCAACACGACACGCCAGCAGCCGGACAAATCCGCCTTTGAAAAGCGGCGTCTTTGCTCAGCTTTCAACATTCCCATGCACCAGGGAAACCGGTTCGCGACAGAGGTGGTCCGAGTCGCTTTCGGACCGCTTCCGATCGGCGTCAGTTGCCTTCGAAAACGGGCTTCTCCTTGGCGGCAAAGGCGCGGAATGCGCGGGCGAAATCCTCGGTCTGCATGCAGATGGCCTGGGCCTGCGCCTCGGCCTCGATCGCCTCGTCCACACCCATCGACCACTCCTGGTGCAGGCAGCGCTTTGTCATGCCGTGCGCAAAGGTGGGCCCGGCGCACAGGGTGCGGGCGAGCTCGTGCGCCTCGTCCAGCAGCGACTCCGGCGCGACCACGCGGTTGTAGAAGCCCCAGCGCTCCGCCTCGTCGCCGCCCATTGCGCGGCCGGTGTAGAGCAGTTCGCTCGCTCGTCCCTGTCCGATAATGCGCGGAAGGATGGCGCAGGCGCCCATGTCGGCGCCGGACAGGCCCACGCGGGTGAACAGGAAGGCGACCTTGCTGCGCGCTGTTCCAAGTCGCAGGTCGCTGGCCATGGCCAGGATGGCGCCGGCGCCCACGCACACGCCGTCGATGGCGGCAATGACCGGCTGCGGGCATCCGCGAATGGCCTTTACCAGGTCGCCGGTCATCCGCGTAAAGTCCAGCAGTTCGCCCATGCGCCCCTGCTCCTTCATCTGCACAAGGGGGCCGATGATCTCGTGCACGTCACCGCCGGAGCAGAAGTTTTCGCCCGCGCCGGTCAGCACGATCACCTTGACGTCCGTGGCGAAGCTGAGCGCGCGAAAGGTGTCGCGCATCTCCGCGTACGACTCGAACGTGAGCGGATTCTTCCGCTCCGGGCGGCTGAGCGTGAGCGTGGCCACGGGGCCGTCCACCCGCCATCCGAAGGTGGTGGGGCGGAAGTCGGCGGCGAGCAGTCGTGTGGTCACAAGGAGTGCGTGAGTGCTGGGTGCGTGGAGTGCGTGAGTGCGAAAGAACGGGAAAGGCGCGGGTCTCACGATGTGGCGCGGCGGCGGGCTTCTGCGCGGCCGCGCCAGGCTCCGGCCACGCGCTTCGCGACATCAAAGAAACCGTTCGATGTAGCCGCGGTCCCGGTTGAACAGCGGGATTTCATCATCCACCGTCCAGCGGGAGGAGCCTGTCGATTCACCCTCGCCGGGTCCAGTCCGCTCCGGCGGCAGACTGGTTCCGGGCACGATGCACCGACCACGCTTGAACGCCGTGGGAACGTCGTTGAAGTTGATGCCCAGCCGGGTATAAATCAGCTCCTGCAATTGGGATGTGCTCATCCCGTGTATCAGGCGGTCCGTCGTACCGCGGCCCAGCAGGCGTCCGATTTCCCAGTAGGCGAATCCCTGAACCGCGTTCTTGAAGGCATCCAGCTGCCGCCACAGGAACACGTTGTTGACCTCGGCCGGAGGCACGACGAACACCCGGCAGTCAAAGATCGCCTCGGCATCGATTCCGAGATCCCGCAGACGCCGGCTGAAGGCCACCGACGCCCTGCCGGCGGTGAGCGAAGCCAGCTTCTGCGTCCGGTTGCCGAGAAATGGTTCGGTGGCCGGCGTCTGGTCGTTGCGGAGCAGGATGGTGATCTCATCCGATTGCACGTACGCCAGCTGCGCACCCGAGCAGTACTCCAGAACCCGGATTGCCGCGGCGTTCATCGCGTCCTCGAACCGCATGTCGCGCGGCTTCTGGAACTCGTGGCGGGCCGTGAATTTGGAGAACGAGTTTCCGTCCAGCCGCAGAAACACGGGAAGCCGGGGCAGCAGCACGTTTTCGCTCAGCGCCTCGTACCGCTTGAGGCGGTCACCCATGGAATCCATCGAACGTTTCCGATCCTGCGCCTGGAGTGAGGGCCCCGTCGTGGCGCACGGTCCGTGTTGGGGATCAGCCTTCCGGCAGCGCGTAGCGCGTGACGCTTCCGTCCTCCGCGACTTCCAGAACGGTGTTGATCATGTCCAGGGGCGGATCGGAGTCCCGGATGGTCAGCAGGGCGAGCGTGAACAGTTCAACCTGCCGGTCGCGGCGCACAGTGGGCAGGATGACCACGATTCCGGGATGCAGCGCCGCCCGCACCAGCATCGGCCGGAAATCCTTCCAGTTGTTCGTGACGAGGGTCAGGTTCTCATCCAGCATCCGCCGCAGAACCTGCGGATCCGCGGCCGACGCCCATCCACGATGCGCAACGTGGAACGCCATGTACCCGAACGCGTTCGCCGTCTGCGCGAGGTGGCGAAAGGTTTTCGTCGATGAGAAACGAGACCACCGAGTGCCAACCTTTCGCCGGTTCGGGTTACGCGGAGTCGTCCGACCCCCGCGTCGATCGTGCGGGGGCGCCGTCCTTCCACGGAGCGCGCCGGGGGCGGCCGCGGCGGGGGTACATCCGGGCGTAGAGCAGGGCGGCCTCCAGCGACTCGGGCGTGAGTGAGGGAAACTCTTCCAGCAGTTCCGACGGGCCGGCGCCCTGCTCCTTCAGATCCGCCACCACGTGCACCGAAATGCGCGTTCCCCGCACCACGGGCTCGCCCGCAAGGACATCAGGGTCGCTGACCACCCATGCGCGGGCCCGTTCCATGGCCGCGAGCCGCGCCTGAACTGTGCGTGACTCCGGGCCCACGTCCACGTTCAACGGCCCGAGGTTTACGACCTCATTCTCGAGGCTGCCGCCGAACAGCTGCTCCAGTTCTTCGCGCAGCTTGCGCTTCCCTTCCGGGGAGAGCAGCCGGCCCGCACCGCTGCGCAGCCGCAGATACACCAGGTCGCGATACCCCAGCATGCGTTCGCGTTCGCCCCCGCCCCGGAGCGAGCGGACCTCCGCGCGATCGATCGCCTGCTGAATCGTCTTCTCCGGCAGATCCGTCACGTAGGACGCTTCCCGCGGAGTAAATCCCTCGCCAGCCCGCGGTTCTTGAACTCCGCCCATAATTCCTCCTCGTGATGAGGATTAATTTAGGGGAGGGACGGCCGGCTGGTCAACGGCGGCATCTACATCACCTCGCCGCCGGCGACGCCGATGCACTGACCGGTGACGGCGGCGGCGCCGGGGGCGCAAAGCCAGGCGACGGCGCTCGCCACCTCCTCGGGACGGATCAGGCGGTCGATGGGCATGACGCGGGTGATGGCGCGTAGCGCGTCGTCTTCCGTGCGGCCCGCGCGGACGAGGTTGTCGATCGCCGAGCGCGCCATGTCGGTATCCGTGTAGCCGGGGCAGACGGCGTTGACGGTGATGCCCTGCCTGGCCGTCTCCATCGCCAGCGCGCGCGTGAGGCCCACCACGCCGTGCTTGGCCGCGCAGTACGCCGCGGTGTGGCTGTATCCCTTCTGGCCGGCCGTCGAGGCGATGTTGATGATGCGCCCCCACTTGGCCGCCTGCATGGCGGGGACGACCTGCTGGGTGCAGTGGAACGTCCCCGTCAGGTTGACGGCCAGCATGCGGTCCCACACCTCGCGCGTGGTGTCGCCGAACGCGACGCCGGCGGACTGGCCCGCGTTGTTGACCAGGATGTGCACCTCGCCCAGCGCCGCGCGGATGTCGGAAAACGCGTGCTGCACGGCGACCTCGTCCGTCACGTCGCAGACGGCGGCATGCGTGCGGACGCCGTGCGCTTCCGCGATGGATGCGGCGCGGCCCCGCAGTTCATCCGCGTCGCGGCCCAGGACGGCGACGCCGGCGCCGAGTTCGGCGAGCGCCTCCGCGATGGCCGCGCCGATCCCGCGCCCGCCGCCGGTGACCACGGCCAGATTTCCGGCGAGATGGCGTCCGTCGCTCATCAGATCCCGCCTCCGCTGAGCATTTCCTGCTGGCGCTGCAGCGTGCGCTCGAGCTGGCTCTTGCCGCTGGCGTACTGAATCGGCCACGGCTGGTCCCTGTATCCCATCTGGGCGGCGGCGTGCAGGGTCCAGAACGGGTCGGCCAGGTGCGGCCGGCCGAGCGCGACCAGATCCGCGCGTCCCGCCGCGACAATCCCGTTCACCTGGTCCGCCTCGGTGATGTTGCCCACGGCGATGGTGGGCACGCCGGCTTCGTTGCGGATGCGGTCGCTGTAGGGCGTCTGGAACATGCGCCCGTACACGGGTTTGCCGCGCGGCGTCGTTTGCCCCGTCGACACATGGACGATGTCCGCGCCGGCCTGGCCGAACGAGCGGGCGATGGCCACCGCTTCGTCCGCCGTCAGCCCGTCATCCACCCAGTCCGTGGCGGAGATGCGGATGGAGATGGGCTTCTCGTCCGGCCACGCGGCGCGCACGGCGTGATAGACCTCCAGCGGGAAGCGGAGGCGGTTCTCCAGCGATCCGCCGTATTCGTCCGTGCGCCGGTTGCTCAGCGGTGTCAGAAAACTGCTGAGCAGGTAGCCATGCGCGCAGTGCACTTCCACCATGTCGAACCCCGCCTCTTCCGCCATCCGCGTGGCGCGGACGAACTCGTCGCGAACGCGGTCCATGTCGGCGCGCGACATCTCGCGGGGGACCTGGTTGCGTTCGCCGTACGGCTGCGCGGACGGGCCCATCACCGGCCAGCCGCCCTCCGCCAGCGGCTCGTCCATCCCCTCCCACATCACGCGCGTGGCGCCTTTGGGTCCGCTGTGGCCCAGCTGCACGCAGATGCGCGACGTGCTGCGCGCGTGGATGAAGTCCGTCACGCGGCGCCACGCGTCCACGTGCTCGGGTGCGTACATCCCCGTGCAGCCGAGCGTGATGCGCGCCTCGGGAGAGACGCACGTCATCTCCGTCATCACCAGCCCCGCGCCGCCCAGCGCGCGCGAACCCAGGTGCACGAGATGGAAGTCGTTGGGAAGGCCGTCTTCGGCGGAATACATGTCCATCGGCGAGACGACCACGCGGTTCTGCAGCCGCATGCCGCGCAGGCGGAACGGCGTGAACATGGGCGGCGGGAACCGCTCCGGATCGCACTCCGCCTCCGCGCGCGAGGCAAACCAGCGCTCCACGCCGGACAGATAGTTCGCGTCACGCAGGCGGAGGTTCTCGTGGCTCACGCGCTGGCTGCGGGTGAGCAGGGAATACGCGAACTGTGGCGGATCGAGGTGGATGTAGCGCCGGACGTTCTCGAACCATTCCATGCTGTTGCGCGCCGCGTTCTGCAGCCGCAGCGCGTCCGTCCGCCGCTCTTCCTGGTACTCGCGCAGCGCGTCGGGGAGCGCAGTTTCCTCTCGGTTCAGGACACGGGCGAGCAGGATGGCGTCTTCCATCGCCAGCTTGGTTCCCGAGCCGATGGAGAAGTGCGCCGTGTGCGCCGCGTCGCCCATCAGAACGACGGGCGCGGCGGCGCCATCCATCGTGAACCACTGCTCGTTGCTCACGCGGGTGAAGCGGATCCACGGAGAACGCATGTGGGGCGCGTTGCTTTCCAGCGCGTGGCCGTCCAGCCAGGGCGCGAACATGGCCTCGCACGCGGCCACGGTCTGCGCCTCGTCCATCGCGTCAAATCCCGCATTCCGCCACGAACGTTCATCGCACTCCACGATGAAGGCGGAACGGTCCGCGGAGTAGCGGTAGGCGTGCGCCTGAAAGACGCCGTGCTCCGTTTCGGCGAACAGAAAGGTGAAGGCGTCGAACAGCTTGGTGGTTCCCAGCCAGCAGTACGGCGCGGTGCGCACGTCCAGGTCGGGCGCGAAACGGTCGGCGTAGCGCGCGCGGACGCGGCTGTTCACGCCGTCCGCGGCCACGACCAGGTCCATTCCTTCCACGCCACAGGCGGCCAGCGCGGCATCGTCCGGAACGTCCTGGCGAAAGCGGAGGTCGGCCCCCAGTTCCGCCGCGCGGTCGCGAAGGACGCGCAGCAGCGTCTTGCGGGCGATGCCGCTGAAGCCGTGGCCGCCGGAGGTGATGGTGGCGCCGCGAACGTGGATGTCGATGTCGTCCCAGTGCGCGAACTCGTCGGCGATGCGCGCGGCGGATTCGGGGTCGGCGTCGCGCAGGTAGCCGAGCGTCTGGTCGCTGAACACGACGCCCCAGCCGAACGTGTCGTCGGGCGCGTTGCGCTCCAGGACGACGACTTCGTGGGCGGGGTCGGCCCGCTTCATCAGCAGCGCGAAGTACAGTCCGGCGGGTCCGCCGCCGATTACCGCCACCTTCACGGGTGTTCTCCGGGATCTGGGATGGGTCTGGTGCCGCGGGCGTGGGCGGGCAGTGTAGGGGAGCGCGGGGCCGGGCGAAAGTGCGGGGAGCGCCGGGTGGAGGGGATGGGGATGACGAACGGCTGTTGGGTGCTCTGGATGGTTGGGTGCGGTGGCGGGCTGTGAGGCCCCTCCCCCGGCCCCTCCCCGTGCAAACTGCCGCACGGAGAGGGGAGAACAGCAACTCAGCTCGTTCCGGATGGATCGGTGCGGCGGCAGGCAGCCCTCTCCCCCCGGCCCCCTCTCCCGCAAGCGGGAGAGGGGGAGGCCTCAATCCTGGCGGCCAACGACGCGGGGACGGCGACCTGTGGTGCAGTTGAAGCCCCGATCGTGGACGCGACAGCGGCCGCGAGTCGGGGGTTCCCGCGGTTTGAGCGGCGGATTCATTCGCTCAACGAACTCCGCTCAGGCTCGGTACTTTCCGACATCCACCGAGGTCTACGCACGCCAGCAACCCTCCCCCAGTCTTTTTGGGGGGAGGGTGGGCCGGTGGTGCCGGCCCGGGGTGGGGGCCTCCCCGGAGCCCGCCGCCCGCGCCGGTCCAACCATCCCTTTGTAGCTGGTGCGCTCCTTGCCCGGTCCGCGTTCCGGAAACTCGCATTGCGGACACACAACAGGCGCGGCAGATGGCGGACGACGAACCCACTCTCCCGGCGGCGGCGCCCGTCGACGCGGAGGACGTAAAGGCCAGCGCGTCCCACTCCCGCGCGGACCGCGTGCGCCCCGAGCACCTGTACCGCGCGGCCGGACTGATCTTTCTGCTGGCGCTGGCGTTCCGGTTCTTTGACCAGCTGATGCAGACGTTTCTGATGATGTACGCCGCGGCCATCATCGCCATCGGCCTGAACGCGCTGCGGCGGCTGATTCCGGTGCAGCGCAAGTGGCTGGCGGCGGGGATCGGGCTGGCCGTCGTGGGCGGATTCGTGGCGCTGATCGCGTTCGGCGCGCCCATGCTGCTGGAGCAGGCGCGCGACATGGCCGGGCAGGGGCCCGCGTTTCAGGACCAGCTCGCCAAGTGGGAGCAGTGGCTGCGCACCAACACGGGGATGAACATCAAGTTCCCCCCGCCGGAAAAGATGCTTTCCGGCATGTCGCCCGGCGGCGGCAGCGTCATGGGAAGCGCGGCGAGCGTGCTGGAAATTCTCTTCGTTCCGCTGATCCTCTTCTTCGGCGCGCTGTTCGCGCTGGCGACGCCCAACGACCGCCTGCTCACGCCCATGCTGCGCGTGCTGCCGGAGGGCGTGCGCGTGGCCTGGTACCGCATCTTTCAGCTGCTGGGCGAGCGGCTGCTGGGGTGGCTCAAGGGCGTGGGGATCGCCATGGTGGGCGTGGGGCTGCTGAGCATCGTGGCGCTGTACCTGATCGGCGTGCCCAACGCCCTCCTCCTGGGACTGCTCTGCGGATTGACGGAGTTTCTGCCGCTGGTGGGCCCGTGGATTGGCGGGGGCATCGCGACCGGCGTGGCGCTCATGGACGATCCCAGCAAGGGGATGTGGACGGCGGTGGCGGCGCTGGCCATCCAGCAGATCGAGGCCAATCTGATCACGCCCTGGGCCATGTCGCGCAGCGCGGAAATCCACCCCTTTGTCACCCTGTTCGCCCTGGTGCTGTTCGGCGCGCTGTTCGGCTTCATGGGAATTCTGCTGGCGCTGCCGCTGGTGATGCTGGTGTGGACCATCGTGCAGGTGCTGTGGGTGGAGCGCGCGATCGAGACGGACGGCGAGCGGATCGCGCCGGTGGTCAAGGAGTAGGGTGAGTTGTCGCGCGGGTTCCGGCCGCATACCTTTTCCGGCCGGAACCCATCCACCCGCGTCCCCACGGTCCGCCATGCGCCTTTCCCGCGTTTCGCTCCTGCTTCTGGCCGCGCTGCCCGCCTGCGCCCCCGCCGCGGTGCGCCCGTCGCCCGCCATCACCAGCTCCGAATCGCTCCTGCAGGCGATGCACGACCGCTACGCGGGGCAGTGGTACCGCACGCTGTCGTTCACCCAGGCCACCACGCGCGTGCTGCCCAACGACTCCACGGTGGTGGAAGAGTGGCGCGAGTGGGCCACCATCCCCGGCGGGCTGCGCATCGAGATGGGGCCGCCGGAGCAGGGCCGCGTCACCATCTTTACCCGCGACAGCACGTTCAGCCTGGTGCGCGGCCAGCCCATGCGCGCGGCCAACCGGACGAATGCGCTGATGACGCTGGGCTTTGACGTGTACGCGCAGCCGGTGGAGCGTTCGATTGCGTCGCTGCGGGCGCAGGGATTTGACCTGACGCGCTTTCACATGGACACGCTGGGGGGCACGCCCGTATACGTGGTGGGCGCCATGGCCGGCGACACTACCAGCAAGCAGTTCGCGATCGAGGCGGACCGGCTGCTCTTTGTCCGCATGCTGGATCCGGCGGGGAACGGGCAGATGGTGGCCGTGTGGTTCAAGAACTACGAGCGGCTGGCGGGCGGATGGATTGCGCCGGAGGTGGAAGCGTTCCTGGGGCCCAAGCGCATTCTGCACGAGGTGTATTCCAACGTCCGCGCCAACGAGACGCTGGATCCGGCCATGTTCGATCCGCGCGCCGTGCGCTGACCCGTCCGCGCCCGCCCCGCCCGGGGCGGGCGCGGTTCATCCCCATCGATCCCATCCCCATGCCGCCCACGTTCTCCTCGCGAAGCACCTCACTGCGCATCGTCCGCATGGCCCTGCTTTCCGGCGTGGTGGTGTTCGGCGCCGTCGTGACCTGGCTGGTGGGGCAGGACGGGCCGCGTTCCACCGCTCCCGACGTGCGGGCGCCGCTGCAGTGGGTGAACATCGGGCTGCTGATCGCGTCCGCGGCGGGCGTGCTGGTGCTGCAGCGCATTCACGCCGCCGAGCGGGACGCGCGAAAGCGGCAGACGTGGAACATCATCGCTTGGGCGCTGGGCGAGGCGACGGCCATGTTTGGCGGCGTGCACTACCTGCTCGTCGGCAGCCCGGCGCCGTACCTGGTGGGACTGGCGATGCTGGTTGCCTCGTTCGTCCTCGTCCCCATCCGCGACTGAGAAGCCCCGCGCCGTTTCTCCTTTCAGGTCACCGGGCGCATCCCGATGCGGGACGGGCCCGGTGGTGCAGGGGGCGAGACCTGACCGGCACGGTCGTCCTCCGCGGACGGCAGGACGTCCGGCAGGTGGATGGCGCGGGCGTGTCACAAATCGGCGGCGGTTCACGTTTCATCGGCGGCGCTCCCATGGCGGGGCGCCGTTTTCTGATCGACGACACACCGCGGAGCCGCGCATGAAGATGAATCGCTGGATGATGCTGGCCGTCCTGTCCTTCGCCGGATGCGCGAGCGCGACCGGCGCTCGCGAGGCCGATCCCAACGCCGCGATCCTGTCGCACTACGGCGATCCCGTGGAGGTGATCGCTCCGGAATCCGCCACCGCCGGGCAGCCGTTCACCGTCGCGATCCGCACCTACGGCGGCGGCTGCATCCGCCAGGGGACGACGGACGTTTCCGTGCGGGGGCGCACCGCGGATCTGCGCCCGCGCGACACGCGGGCGGAGGCCGCGGGCGCGGTGTGCACGGCGGACCTTCGCCTGTTCCGCCACGAGGCGTCCGTGCGGATCGACGAGCCCGGCCGGGCCACCCTCCGCGTTCATGGCGTGCGCGTGGACCGCGGAGGCGATCCCGAGCCGCTGGTCATCACCCGCACCGTCACCGTACGCTGACCGGAGAAGGAACGATGAAAACGACGATCCGTTTGATGACCGCCGGCGCGCTCGCCTCCATTCTGCTGGCCGGATGCGACGCTCTGGGCCTGGACGAGGATTGGGAGCGGCGCCAGTCGCAGGCGGTGATCGGCATCGAAGGCGCGGAGATCTACACGCCGCAGACCGTTCGCGCCGGGGCGGCGTTCCCGGTGCAGATCTACACGGTGGGCCGCGGATGCATGCGCCGGGGCGGAACCGAGGTGCAGGTGAACCAGCAGGCGCGCGAGGCGGATCTGAATCCGTATGACTACCAGCGGCGGGATACGCAGGGCTGCACGGAAGACTTCCGGCGTTTCGAGCACCGCGTCCAGCTTACGTTCGACCAGCCGGGTACGGCGACGATCAACGTTCACCTGGCCACGCCGGACGGAATTCAGACCATCGCCCCGTTCGTGGTGACGCGGGCGGTGCAGGTCGTTCCGTGAGCGACGACCGGAACGCCACCACGCGCTTCAGCGACCGGGTGGATGCGTACGTGAAGTATCGCCCCGGCTACCCGGAAGCCGTCATGGCCGTGCTGCGCGACAAGGCGGGGCTGCAACCCGGCGCCACGGTGGCCGACATCGGCGCGGGGACGGGGATCAGCGCGCGGATGCTTCTGGAAAGCGGCCACACGGTGATCGGCGTGGAGCCCAACGCCGCCATGCGCGCCGCGGCCGAGGCGGCGCTCGGCGGCGATCCGCGCTTCACCATCGTGGCGGGAACGGCGGAGGCGACGGGGCTGCCGGACGCCAGCGTGGACGCGGCGGTGGCGTTTCAGGCGTTCCACTGGTTCCATCCGGAGCGCGCCCGGGCGGAGTGGCGGCGCATTCTGCGGCCGGACGGGCTGGCCGTCATCATCTGGAACGCGCGTCGGCGGGACACGTCGGACTTTCTGCGCGGGTACGACGAACTCCTTCTGCGCCACGGAACGGACTACGCTGGCGTGAACCACGAGAACGTGACGGATGATACGCTGCGCGCCTTTTTCGGCGGGCCGTTCACGCGGCGGACGGCGCAGAACCGGCAGGTGTTCGACTACGCGGGGCTCGAGGGCCGCCTGGTTTCCTCCTCCTACGCGCCCAACGCCGGCCAGCCCGGCTACGAGGCGATGATCGCCGACCTGCGGACGCTCTTCGACGCCACGCAGCGCGACGGGCAGGTGGTGATGGAGTACGAGACGCAGATCCTCTTCGCCCGCCTCTGACGGATTCTGATCGGCTGATCCCGCCGCATCCATCCTGATCGATCCATCCTGCGATCCCGATCAGCCGACCTGATCCAACGATCCCGATCCACCGTGTACCAATCCTGATCAACTGATCCTGATCGACCGAAAACCGCCCCGTGGCCATGCGCCGCGGGGCGATTCTGCGCTCCCTCCCTTTTTCCCCGCGACCTCCGCGACCTCCGCGACCTCCGCGTGAGGGCAGTTCATCCAACTGTCCGCCCGATCTAGAGTTGTCGTGTCGGGAAGCTCCCCACGCATCGACGGGCGCGCGCCACGAATCACCGACGCGCGTTCCAAGCCTTTCCCGTCCGGCGCGCCGTTCACCGCCCGACAGTTGGGGGACCGCCGCTCCGGTAGCTTGAAGCCGTTCGCCCGAGCCATGGGCAACGCCGCACCGCGGCACCGCCGGACCGACGAAAACCCAACGGAGACCGACTCAGATGAGCGTACAGGATACCAACGAAAAGACCGCGGCCCCTTCGCGCCGTGACTTTCTCCGCTTTTCGGCGCTGGGCTTGGCGGTTCCGATTGCCGGGATGGCGGTAAGCGCCTGCGGAGGTGGAAGCGCGGCGGAGCAGAAGGCCGAGAACGCGGGCAATGCGGCCAGCACCAAGGCCGCCGCCAGCGGCACGCACGCCGACAGCGACCACAGCGGCGGCACCATGGCGGCCAACCCCGCCACGCCCGCCAGCGCCGCCGAGGTCCGCCGCCGCGCGGACGAGATGGACGCGCACCACGAAAAGGGGATCAAGGCATTCCCCGCCAAGACGAATGTGATGGGCAACCAGCTCATGCAGCCGCGCATCGTGAACGGGGTCAAGGTGTTCGAGCTGACCGCGGCCAGGATGCAGTGGGAAACGGAGCCCGGAAAGTTCGTGGAGGCGTTCGCGTACAACGGGCAGGTGCCCGGCCCGCAGATCCGCGTGACCGAGGGCGACCGGGTGCGCGTGGTGCTCAAGAACAACCTGGACCAGTCCACGGCCATCCACTTTCACGGCCTGCTGGTGCCCATTGAGCAGGACGGCGTGCCGTTCATCACCCAGCCGCCGGTAAAGCCGGGCGACAGCTACACGTACGAGTTCACCGTGCCCAACGCGGGCTCGCACATGTACCACTCGCACCACAACTCGGCGGAGCAGGTGGGCAAGGGGCTGCTGGGCGCCTTCATCGTGGCGCCGCGCCGGCCCCGGGCGGTTGAGCGGGCGGACATCGACTACGTGATGATCCTGAACGACGGCAGCCACGGCTACACGCTCAACGGCAAGGGGTTTCCCGCCACGGAGCCCATCGTGGCCAAGCTGGGGCAGAAGGTGCGCGTGCGCTTCATGAACGAGGGGATGATGATTCACCCCATGCACCTGCACGGAATGGGGATGAAGGTCATCGACAAGGACGGATATCCCCAGCCCATGCCCTGGATGTGCGATACGCTGAACGTGGCGCCCGGCGAGCGCTGGGACGTGATCATCGACTGCAACAACCCGGGCACGTGGGCGTTCCACTGCCACATTCTTCCCCACGCCGAAACGCCGAACGGGATGTTCGGCATGGTCACGGCGCTCATCGTACAGAAGTAGTCCTCCCGCCCTGTGCGATGGAAGCCGGCCCCGCGAATCCGCGGGGCCGGTTTTTTGTCGTCGGGGATGGGCACGCCACGGTGGAACCGCCGGCATGGTCGTCGTGCAGAGGGGGATGAACTGCTCTCACGCGGAGGTCGCGGGGGGCGCGGAGGTCGCGGAGGTCGCGGAGGTCGCGGAGGTCGCGGAGGTCGCGGGGAGTGTGGTGTGGACGATCAGTATCCGCCCGTCGCGGTGTGACGATCCGGCTTGGAACGAGAATCGCCCGGACGTTGGGGAACTGGATGAAGGTCGCGGAACCCGGGCCTGTCGCGCGCCGGCCGACTCTACACGGGGATGGGGATGGATCAGGACCTGCGCGATCTGCAAGAGCGATACAAGGGGCTATGCGAACTGCTGGGGCATGCTCCGGCGTACTCGTACCAGCGCCAACTCCAGACTCGTCCCCTGATGGATGGCGCTCCACACGTCGAGTTGAACGATGGCCAGTACGAGTACGTGGTCACCGAGCGGGGCAGGGAACTCGAGCGCCGTACCGCGCGGGATCAGGATGAGCTTCTGTACTGGCTGATGAGCGATGTGACTGTGGGCGTCGCCATTGAGCTCGATGCGCAGAGGTTGTTCCGCACCGGGGACGCGCGGCGCTGGTGGTTCGCCAAGGACGTCGAACTGCTGAGCGGGCTCCGCCGCGAATGGGGTGATCGCAAACGAGCCGAATACGCGCAGGTGCTCAGCAGGAACCCGTACCTTGACCAGAAGGCGAGCGGAAAGCGGGGCTGGCGGTTCTGGGGATGACCAGCAGCGCCGCACGCGCCACGTTCGCGGACAGTCGAGAAAGGGGCAGGTTCGGGCTTCCGGACCTGCCCCTTTCTTTCGGTGCCAGGGCCGGGTCTTCGCCGAACTCCCCGCGTACCTCCGCTCTCCCCCGCGACCTCCGCGTGAACCCCTGCCGCGGAGCCAGGGGGCCGAGGGGAACGGCTGTTCCGCCACGTTGTACAAACCGTTGACGTTGAACAGGATGCCAGTGTATCTTTCGGCGTCTGTTCGGAGCGGGAATCCTGCAGCGGGACGGGGTGGATGGAGATCGCCGGCAAGCTCGCCGTTCTCGCTGACGCGGCCAAGTACGACGCCTCGTGCAGCAGCAGCGGCGCCAAGGGCCGCAAGGGCGGCAAGACGGGGCTGGGGAGCACCGAGGGAACCGGCATCTGCCACAGCTACACGCCCGACGGACGGTGCGTGTCGCTGCTGAAGATCCTGCTCACCAACGTCTGCATCTACGACTGCCAGTACTGCATCAACCGCCGCAGCAGCGAGGTGCAGCGCGCGCGGTTCACCGTCAGGGAAGTCGTCGACCTCACGCTGGACTTCTACCGGCGCAACTACATCGAGGGGCTCTTCCTGAGCTCCGGCATCATCCGCTCCGCCGACTACACGATGGAGCAGCTGATTCAGGTTGCGCGCACGCTGCGGCAGGAGCACCGGTTCGCGGGCTACATTCACCTCAAGACGATTCCGGACGCCGCGCCGGAGCTGCTGGACCAGGCGGGGCGGTGGGCGGACCGGCTGAGCATCAACGTGGAGCTGCCCACGCAGGAGAACCTTGACCGTCTGGCGCCGGAAAAGAATCTGGTGCAGATCACCGGCGCCATGTCGCGCATGAGCGACCGCATCGCCGAGGCCAAGGAAGACCGCTCTCCGTCGCGGCCGCTGGCGCGCTTTGCCCCCGCCGGCCAGAGCACGCAGATGATCGTGGGCGCGACGGATGCGACCGACGCCACCATTCTGCACACCGCGTCGGCGCTGTACACCGGGCCGCGTCTGAAGCGCGTGTACTACTCCGGGTTTTCGCCCATCCCGGACTCGTCCAGCACACTTCCCGTCATCCCCACGCCGCTGGTGCGCGAACACCGGCTGTACCAGGCGGACTGGCTGATGCGGTTCTACGGTTTTGAGGCCAAGGAACTGACCACGGTCGAAGCGCCCAACCTGGACCTGACGCTGGACCCCAAGGTGTCGTGGGCGCTGCGCAACCGGGAGTGGTTTCCGGTGGATGTGAACCGCGCCCCGCGTGAGGAACTGCTGCGCATTCCGGGGCTGGGCGCGCGCAACGTCAAGCGCATCCTGGCTGCGCGCGCGTGGCGGCAGGTGAGGGTTGATGACCTGCGGCGGCTGGGGATTCCGCTGCGGCGCGCCCTGCCGTTCATCATCGCGGCGGATCACCGGCCCACGCTGATCGGCCCGGATTCGCTGGATCTGCAGGACCGGATCGCGCCCAAGCGCGCGCAGATCGACATGTTCGAGTCCGCGCGCGCGGCCGTGCACGGGGAGTTGTAAGGCGGAGTTCCCGGGCGGCCCCCACCCGGGCCGGCACCACCGGCCCACCCTCCCCCAAAACAGACTGGGGGAGGGTTGTTGGCGGCGGAAAGTTCAGCGCGGGAAGCGGAGTGCAGGTGTGAGCGGATGCCGTTGAGCGAATGAATCCGCCGCTCCATCAGCGGGAACCCCCGACACCGGCCGCTGGCGCGTCCGGTTCAGGGCTTCAACTGCGTCGGGACCTGCGACAGCGGTGATCGCGTCGCGGGCCGAACCGTTCGCCCGCGCCGAACGGCTCCCCCTCGCCCGCTTGCGGGAGAGGGGGTTGGGGGGTGAGGGCTGCCGCCGCATGCGCCAAGCCCCGCCCGGCGCACTCTCGTACTCTCGTACTTTCGTACTTCTCAGTTCGCACTCACGCACCCCGCACCCAGCACTCACGCACTTCCCCTATGCAATCCGTCCCCTTCACCCCCACCTTCGACGGCTGGCGCGCGGCCGCGCGGCGGATGATCGTGAGCGGGGTGGAGCCGCGCGCGGTCGCCTGGGCGCCGGAGGACGATCCGCAGCCGTCGCTGGGCCTGGCTGACGAGGGCGCGGGTGGCGCGGAGGTGCGCGAGTTCCGCGTTCCGCGGCGGTTCGTGGAGATCGCGCGGATGGTGGCGTGCCATCGCGATCCGGAGCGCTGGGCCCTCCTCTACGGCGTTCTGTGGCGGGTGATGAACGGCGAGCGCGCGTTGATGGATGTGGCCACCGACCCGCACGTCCATCAACTTCTGCGGATGGAAAAGGCGGTGCGCCGCGAATCGCACAAGATGAAGGCGTTCGTGCGCTTCCGCGCGGTGGAGCACGAGGGCGGCACGCACTACGTCGCCTGGTTCGAGCCGGAGCACGACGTGGTGGAGCACACCTCGACGTTCTTTGCCGAGCGGTTCGCGTCCATGCGCTGGTCCATCCTCACGCCCATCCGCTGCGTGCACTGGGACGGCGCATCCGTCTCGTTCACCCCGGGCGTGCCGCGCTCCCAGGCGCCGGACGCCGACCACCTGGAGGGGCTGTGGCGTACGTATTACGCCAGCACCTTCAACCCCGGCCGCGCGCGCCCCGGCGCCATGCGCGCCGAAATGCCGCTGCGGTACTGGAAGAACCTGCCCGAGGCCCAACTCATCGCGCCGCTGCTGCAGGACGCCCCCGCCCGCGTCCGCCGCATGATCGAGCAGCAGTCCACCGAGATGAAGCGCGAGCGCCGCGCCCGGTCCGAACCAGCCCAGACGGGTACCGGGGATGCGTCCGCCACGAGCGGCGATTCCTGATCAGCGTTGCGCCAACTGCGCCGCCCACCTGGTTGGATCTGGCCTGTCGGCGAGAACCCGCGTCAAGTGGTTCGCTCGGATGGGGTGCGGAGCAGGAGTTCCGCTTCCCGTCGGTAGCTCCCGGGTCCGGCTGCGAGAACCACCGGAAACCTGTCCAACTCGCTGACCGCACTGTGCATGCGGGGGCTCATCCATCCAAGCATCTCGAGAATCCCGCCGTATTCCCGTTCCAGGTCAAGTTCCCATATCGCCTCATGGTGGGCGATGCGGTTCCGGAGTGTTCGAATCTTGTGCAGGCGCGCAAAGACCATCTCCCGGTCACCGTGGTCAGCTACGATCTTCTTTGAGCCCGGCGGCCACTTGAACGGGAACACGCCTGACAGGCCTCTCGGCCAGAGCCTGGGTCCGTCGGCACGAAGTTCGTTGTACGCGCGAGCGGTAAGCTGCACCCAGAAGCCGAATCCAAGCTTTGCAACCAGGTGGCCGGGCGTTCGCTGCTTGCGATCCGTGCCCAGGTAACTCTTGGCCCGCCTTACCTCGGCCGCTTCATCGTCATACAGCAGGGTCGAGTTCGCCGCGTCCAACCAGCACGGGATGTCCGGCATCACGAGGTTCGAGGTGTCCACCAGCTTCACGGACGTCGTGAAGATGGCGTTTCGCAGGGTGACCTCGAATACATGAAGGGAGGAGTGGAGAGTTCCGCACAGTGCCATGTTCCAGATGTACCTGGCCACGCCATCCACCTCGTCGCGGTCACCCGCATGTTGATAGGAGTTCAGGCGCTGCTCCGAAAGTGCGCGGTGCAGCGTTGCAAGAGTAAGCAGCGGAGCTTGTGCGGGGTGCATGGCAACGGTTAGATTCAGGGCGTTATTCCCCGTTCCGTGGTCGCCGCAGAGTTGGCCTCCGGGTCAGCGGACTGATCATGCCGGGGTAGGAAGGCCACCCGTTTTTGAGCGGGTGGCCTTCTTCGTTTTACCGAGTTGCGTGCAGGTATTATGGGACGGAACGTAGAAACGGGGAAGTGGACGGACTGGAGGGCGGAATGAGCGTGGGCGGAAGATCTTCCGGCATAAACGAAACGCGTGCTGCCAAGTGCATGAGGCAGCACGCGTTCTGATTTTACTCCGCCTTCTGCACTCGTCGATCGCAAGGCGGATGATGGCGGCTCACGGATCGCTGCAATCCCGTTTGTAGCCGCAGTTGGGACAGATGATCTTGCAGTTGTGGTCGAACATCACGGTGCCGCACAGCTCGCACTCGTGCACGCTGGGGATCTCGCGCTTCACGAACAGCGGCGCGCGCGCCTCCTCAGCCGCACCTTCATCACCCGGCACCGCCGAAGAGGCGGGCGGGGCGGAAGTGTCAGGCGCGGCGGACGCGACCGGATCGGACGCCGCGGGCCGGCCGGCGGACGAACTCGCGGCGTGCAGCCGTGCGCACCAGCTCGGATCGACGAAGTGGCTCATGCGGGGTCGAGAAGCGATTGGTCTGAAGAACGCCGCGGGGGAGCGGCGCGGGTCAGGTCAGTTGGGCGCGCCGACCCGCCGCTCCACCTCTTCCAGCACGCGGCGCGGATCGCACGGCTTGTTCAGCCAGCCGTCGCAGCCGGCGTCGCGCGCACGCTTGCCCACCGAACCGTACGGGTGCGCGCTCACGATGATGATGGGGATGTCGCGGGTGGCCGGGTCGCGCTTGAGCGCCGCGGTCGCCTCGATTCCGTCCAGTCCGGGAATGGAGATGTCCATCAGGATCAGGTCCGGGTGCACTTCCCGCGCGCACCGCAGCCCCTCGACCCCATCCCCTGCCGACACCACGCGGTATCCCTGGTGCTCCAGATACGCGGTGGTGATGGCGCGCATTTCCAACTGATCTTCTACGATCAGCACCGTGCGGGGAGACACCCCGCCCATGGCAGTTCTCATCAGATGTACCTCCGGGAGTACATCAATAGTACAACACACAAGTCGTTGTACGCCATGGTCTAAGATGATTTCCTCACCTGCTACCGTAGCACGGATCAGCTGTCGGACTTGCTGGCCCGCTCAATGACGAAGATCTGCGGGTCCAGCTGATCGACTTCTTCCTGCCGTCCGTCTTCCCAGCGCACGACCGCGTACAGGGCGAGCGCGTCCACCACGCTCCCCTCGTTTCCCGCCGCGTGGCGCACCACGTCGCCCGTCCGCATGAAGTGCGCGGACTCCAGTTGCATCGCTCGCTCCCGGTGTGGTTGAAGGCCGCGACCGCCGCGGCGCAGGCGTACAACTTGACGCCCTCGGGCGCCCCGGGGCAACTTTCCCGGCCGCCGCGCCCGTCCGGGCCGGCCCTGTCCCGCAGAACGGAACCATGGTGGACGCCGAGCGCACCGCCCCGCTGGAAATCGAGACCGACCGCCTGGTCCTGCGCACCCTGCACCCCGGCGACGAAGCCGCGCTGCAGGAGATGTTCGGGCGGTGCGCGGACCACTTCCGCATCCTTTCCGGCCTCCCCGGCCCCGCGCCGGACGCCGCCGCGGGCGAAATCGCCGGGTGCGCCGCCACGCCCGGCCGCGACGTCGCCCTGCTGACGCTGGCGGAAACCGGTGAGGCGGTAGGCGCGCTGGGCTGGTGGGTGGGCAACCCGGAAGCCGACCGCGCGCTGATCGGAATGATCATGATCGTCCCCGAACACCGGCGGCAGGGGCTGGCCCGGGAAGCGCTTTCCGGGCTGGAAGTGTGGCTCGCGGGGCAGGGAATCCGCGGGCTGCGGACGGCCTTTCAGCGCCGGCGGCTGCCGGTGCACCCCGTGGTGCGCGGGCTGGGATTCCGGGAGATGAGCATTCGCGAGCACACCGCGCTGGGCCTGGGTTCCGCGGGCATCAGCCTGTGGGAAAAGCCGCTCGGCTGATGGCGCGAATCGTCTGCACTTTTGCGCTCCCCGCCGAGGCCGCCGATCTGCTCCGGCCACTCGGAGAGGTCGCCGGGCCGGATGGATGGCGCGGCGAACTGGCGGACGCGGAGGCGCTCGTCTGCGTGCTTACGGACCGCGTGGACGCCGAACTGCTCGCCGTCGCCCCGAATCTGCGTATCGTGGCCAACGCCGTCGCGGGATACGAGCACGTGGACCGCGAGGCGTGCCGGGCGCGCGGCGTCGTCGTCACCAACACGCCGGACGTTCTGACGGACGCGACGGCGGACGTGGCGTTCGCCCTCATCCTGGGTACGCTGCGCGGCGTTTCGTCCGCGGAGCGCAGTCTGCGCGGTGGCGGCTTTGGTGGATGGCGGTTCGACGGCTACCTGGGCGCGGACCTGGCAGGGCGCACGCTGGGCATCTACGGAATGGGGCGCATCGGGCAGGCGGTGGCGCGCCGCGCGGCGCCGTTCGGCATGCGCGTCATCTACCACTCCCGCTCCCGGCTGGACCCGTCGGCGGAGGCGGAGACCGGTGCGCGGTGGGTGGCCTGGGATGAACTGCTGTCGTCCAGCGACGTGCTGAGCCTGCACGCGCCTTTGACGCCGGACACGCGCCACGTGCTGGACCGGAACGCGCTGCGGCGGATGCGGCGGGGCGCATTCCTCATCAACACCGCGCGCGGCCCGCTGGTGGACGAGGCGGCGCTGGTGGATGCGCTGCGCGACGGCCACCTCGCGGGCGCGGGGCTGGACGTGTACGAGCGCGATCCCGTGGTCCACCCCGGGCTGCTGGAGCTGCCCAACGTCATGCTGCTGCCGCACATCGGCTCGGCGACGACCGAGACGCGGCACCGGATGGCGATGCTGGCGGCGCGCAACGTCGAGGCGGTGCTTTCCGGCCAGCCGCCGCTCACTCCGGTGTCCTGATGGACGACGCTCGCGCCGCCGTCCGCCGTGTTCTGACCGCCGCCTTCCGCGCCGCGGACCCGCGTGAGGCCGTCCTCCGCGCGCTGCGGGTTGACGGAACGCGCCTGTCTGTGGCGGATGCGGAGGAGATCGACCTCGCGCGGGTGGATCGCGTGCTGCTGGTGGGGGCGGGAAAGGCGGCCGTGGGGATGGCGCGCGGCGCACTGGAGACCTTTGGCGGGTGGATCGCGGAGGGCTCCATCACCACGCGCGGCGGCGCCGGCGCGGATCTGCCGGGGATCGAGGTGTGGGAAGCCTCGCATCCCGTTCCCGACACGGGCGGGCTGGCGGGCGCCTCCGATGCGCTGCGGCTGGCGCGCCGCGCGGGGCCGCGCGACCTGGTGCTCTGCCTGCTGAGCGGCGGCGCGTCCGCGCTGTGGCCGGCGCCCGTGGCCGGCGTGTCGCTGACGGAGCTGCAGCGGGTGACGGACCGCCTGGTGCGCTCCGGCGCGCGGATCAACGACATCAACTGTGTCCGCAAGCATCTGTCGCGCATCGCGGGCGGGCGGCTGGCGCAGGCGGCGGCGCCCGCACGCGTGGTCACGCTCGCCATCTCCGACGTGGTGAGCGGCGCGCTGGACGCCATCGGCTCCGGGCCGACGGTGCCCGATCCCACGACGTACGAAGACGCCCTGCAGGTGCTGGCGGATTGGGAAATCGACACGCCCGCGTCCATCCTCAACCACCTGCGGCGCGGGGACGCGGGGCAGGTTGCGGAGACACCGGACGACTTCGATCCCGCCTTTGCGCGTGCGTCGGCGTACGTGATCGCGCGCAACGCGGACGCCCTGCGCGCCGCCGCGGACGAGGCCGCGCGGCTGGGCTGGGATGCGCGCATCGTGGCGGATGACGTGGAAGGCGAGGCGCGCTCGGTGGGCGAGCAGGTGGCGCGTCTGGGGCTGGAAGTGCGCGGCGAGCGATCAACCCGGCCGGTCGCGCTCCTGCTGGGCGGGGAGACGACGGTGACGGTTAAGGGAAGCGGCCGCGGCGGGCGGAACCAGGAACTCGCGCTGGGCGCGGCGCTGGAGCTGAGCGGCGAATCCGGCGTCCTCGTGGCCTCGTGCGCGACGGATGGCGTGGACGGGCCCACGGACGCGGCGGGCGGGTTTGCGGACGGCGGAACGGTGTCGCGGGGCGAGTCGGGCGGGCTGGACGCGGAGGATGCGCTGCGCCGCAACGACGCGCATCCGTTCCTCCGCGCGGCGGGCGACCTGATCGTCACCGGACCGAGCGGCACCAACGTCAACGACGTCATCGTGGTGCTGGTGGACGGGCATCCGGCGCACTGAATCAACAGAAAAGCCTCACACAGAGCCGCAGAGACGCAGAGAAAGAACAACTGATGGGGATGCTTTCTTTTCCTCTTCTCTGCGGCTCTGCGTCTCTGTGTGAGGTTCTTTTATTCGCCTTTGCGCATCACATGGGGGCGGAGGCGAAGTCGCCGATGTGGTTCAGCTCGGCCATGGCGTCTTCCGGCAGCTTCAGCGCGGCGGCCGCAAGGTTCTCGCGCAGGTGGCCGACGGACGAGGTGCCCGGGATGAGCAGGATGTTGGGCGCGCGGTGCAGCAGCCACGCGAGCGCCACCTGCATGGGCGTGGCGCCGAGCCGCGAAGACACGTCCGACAGCGTGGCGGACTGGATGGGGCTGAAGCCGCCCAGCGGAAAGAACGGCACGTAGGCGATGCCATCCGCCGCAAGCTGGTCCACCAGCGCGTCATCCTCCCGATGCGCCATGTTGTACAGGTTCTGCACGCACACCACCGGCGCGATACGCCGCGCCTCCGCCACCTGCGCCGCGGTCACGTTGCTCAGGCCCAGGTGCCGCACCAGTCCCCGCCGCTGCAGCTCCGCCAGCGCGGTGAAGCGCTCTTCGATGGAGCCCTCGCTGGGCCCGTGCCCCTCGCCCATCACCCGCAGGTTGACGACGTCGATCGCGTCCAGCCCCAGGTTGCGCAGGTTGTCGTGAATGGCGCTTTCCAGTTCCGCCGGGGTGTGCGCGGGATTCCACGACGCGTCCGTCCCGCGCACCGCGCCCACCTTGGAGACGATGACGAGGTCCCGCGGATACGGATGCAGCGCCTCGCGGATGATCTGGTTGGTGACGTGCGGGCCGTAGAAGTCGCTGGTGTCGATGTGGTTGACCCCACTCGCCACCGCTTCGCGCAGCACGGCCAGGGCCGCGTCGTGGTGGCGCGGCGGGCCGTACACGCCGGGCCCGGCAAGCTGCATGGCGCCGTAGCCCATGCGGTGTACGACAAGGTCGCCGAGCGGAAAGGTGCCTGCGGTGCTGATGTCCGTCATGATCACAGTCCTTTTTTACAGATCAGGATGACGCGCCCGGACGGGCGCCGTTGGTTTCGCCGTGCGCCCGCGCAAACAGCTGCGCGGGGGTGCGGGTGGCCGCCACGGGCTCGGTGCCGGGGACGCCGAACGCGATCCATCCCGCGTTGTAGGCGTCCTCCATCTCCACGTACGGCTGGATGAAGCCCGGCGGCATGCCGCGCGACGCCAGGCCGCTTTCCCACTCCTCGCGGGGGACGGCGCGCGCCCGCACCGGCCGGCCCAGCGCCTCGCTCATCGCCGCGGCCATTTCGTCGCCGCTGACGGGCGAGCCGAGTTCCACGATCTTCGTCCCCCGCCAGCCGTCCACCAGCAGCCGCGCGACCTGGTTGCCGATGTCCTCCGTGGCGACCATGGGAAAGCCGCGATCGACGGGCTGCAGGAAGCTGTCGAACCATCCCGTTTGCGCCGCTGCCTGGAGATTGGGCAGATAGTTCTCCAGGAACGAGCCCGGACGGACGAACGCGACGGGAAACGGCTGGTCGCGCAGCCCTTCTTCCAGCATGCGGGTGGCGGTGATCATCCCCAGTCCGCCAGGCTGGTGCGAGCCGATGGACGAGAGCGCCACCACGCGCGGCGGGGGCACGTGCTCCAGCGCCTCCCGGAACGCGCGGATGATGGCGCGCGCCTCCGGAAAGCCGGGCCCGGGGACAAAGAAGGGCGGCAGCATGAGATACGCCCCGTCCACCCCCTGCAGCCCCGCGCTGACGGCGCCCGCGTCGTTCATGTCGCCCTGCAGGATTTCCACGCCGCTCCGCAGCCATCCCTCTGCCTTGAACGGATCGCGGACCAGGGCGCGCACCCCGTGCCCCTCGTCCAGCAGCCGCCGTGCGGCCGCCCCGCCCACCTTGCCGGTGATTCCCGTGATGAAGAACGTCATCGCCTGCTCTTGGTCTGGATTCGCCCGCCGCTGTTAACGTCGCTAACAATACACCGCTAACGCCGATTGTGCAACACCGATAACAGGATCGTGTTATATTGGCTTTCATGAGCGAGAAGATGATGGAGCCACGGGAGCGCATCGTGCGGGCGGCGGCGGAACTGCTGGCGCGCGGCGGGCGGGAGGCGGTGTCCACGCGGGCGGTGGGTGCCGCGGCCGGCGTGCAGGCGCCCACCATCTACCGACAGTTCGGCGACATGCGCGGGCTGCTGGCGGAAGTCGCCCGCGAGACGCTTGCCGCCTACGTGCGCGAAAAAGCCGGCCGCGTACCCACCGACGATCCGGTGGAGGACCTGCGGAAGGGGTGGGAGATGCACGTGGCGTTCGGCCTGGCGAACCCGGCCGCCTACGCCCTGCTGTACGTGGACCCGGTGACCGCGGCGGATGCGCCGGCGGTGCGGGACGGGCACGAGATTCTGCATGCGCAGATCGAGCGGATCGCGCGGGCGGGGCGGCTGCGGGTGAGCGTACCGCTGGCGGCGCGAATGGTGTCGGCCGCGGGCCACGGGTTGACGCTGTCGCTGATCGCCACGCCGCCCGAGGCACGCGACCCGCGGCTGCCGGACGCGGTGCGCGACGCTGTCCTTGCCGCCATCCTCGTCCCCGCGGCGGAGGCGGACGAGGCCGCCGGTGGCGGAGTGGCCGCCCGCGCCGTCGCGCTCCGCGCCGTGCTCCCCGAGGCGCCCGGCGTGCTTTCCCCCGCCGAACAGCACCTGATGTCCGAGTGGCTCGACCGGCTGGCCGGCGCCCCCGCGTCCACCTGACAAACAAGCCTCACGCAGAGCAGCAGAGCAGCAGAGAAAAACAGAAGAGAAAACTGCCGTTTCACACGGAGGACACGGAGGATGCACGGAGGTCACGGAGGAACGGACTTGACGCAGGTGCGGCGACCACGGAAGCCCGCGCAGCTGCTGAAGTCTGGTGACGATCTCGTTCCCTGACCACTAGATCCATGGAATGTTGAGAAGCACGGAAGGCACGGGAAAGCCCCTCCGTGACCTCCGTGCTCCCTCCGTGACCTCCGTGTGAAACGGCAGTTTTCTTTCTCTGCGCCTCTGCTGCTCTGCGTGAGATTTCAGTTCATCATCATTGCCGACCGCCCCCACACATGAGTGACACCCTAGAGATGCCGTCCGGCGACATGCCGCCCGAGGAGTTCCGCCGCCACGCACACCAGGTGGTGGACTGGATGGCGGACTATCTGGCCGGCGTGGGCGACTATCCGGTGATGGCGCAGGTGCGTCCCGGCGAGGTGGCCGCGCGCCTTCCCGCCTCCGCGCCGGACGCGGGAGAGCCGGTTGACGACATCCTGCGGGATTTCCGGGACGTCATCATCCCGGGAATCACGCACTGGAATCATCCGGACTTCTTTGCGTACTTCAGCATCACCGGCAGCGGCCCGGGCATCCTGGGCGAAATGCTGGCAGCCGCGCTGAACACCAACGCCATGCTGTGGCGCACCGGCCCCGCGCCCACGGAACTGGAAGCGCGCACGCTGGACTGGCTGCGGCAGATGATGGGGCTGCCGGAGGGATTCCACGGCACCATTCAGGACACCGCCAGCATGAGCACGCTCATCGCCATCGCCGCGGCGCGTGAGGCCGCCGGGCTGGACGTGCGCGAGCAGGGGATGAGCGGGCGCGAGCTTCCCAAGATGCGCGTCTACGCGTCGGAAGAAGTACACTCGTCCATCGACAAGGCGGGAATCACCCTGGGCCTGGGGCGCACGGGAACGCGCAAGATCGCCACGGATGACCGGTTCCGGATGGATCCCGCGGCGCTGGAGCAGGCCATCGTCGAAGACCGCGCGGCGGGCATCCTCCCCCTGTGCGTCGTCGCCACGACGGGGACCACGTCGACGAGCAGCATCGATCCGGTTGCCGCCATCGCCGTTGTGTGCGAGCGGCACGGCGTGTGGCTGCACGTGGACGCCGCGTACGGTGGATCGGCCGCGCTGGTGCCGGAACTCCGCGGCGTGCTGGACGGGGCGGAGCGCGCGGACTCTCTGGTCGTCAATCCGCACAAGTGGATGTTCGTTCCCATCGACTGCTCCGTCCTCTTCACCCGCCGTCCGGAGATCGTCCGTCGCGCGTTCTCCCTGGTCCCCGAGTACCTGGTGACGCCGGAGGGCGAGGGTGTCACCAACCTGATGGACTACGGCCCCGCGCTGGGCAAGCGCTTCCGCTCGCTGAAGCTGTGGATGACGCTGCGCTACTTCGGCGCGGAGGGGATGGCGTCGCGCATTCGCGAGCACTGCCGCCTGGCCACTCTTCTGGCGTCATGGATCGACGGGGAAAACGAGTGGGAGATGATGGCGCCCGTCCCGCTCAGCCTGGTCGTTTTCCGCCACGCGCCGCGCGGGATGGATGACGCCCGGACGGACGCGCACAACGAGCGCCTCCTGGCGGCGGTGAACGCCGGGGGACGCGCCTATCTGAGCCACACGCGGGTGCGCGGCCGGCTGGCGCTGCGCCTGGCCATCGGCAACCTGCGCACGACGGAAGAGCACGTGCGCGACGCATGGGCACTGCTTCGCCAGATGGCCGCAGAGGTGCGCGCGGACGCTTGACATCGTCCCTGCGCCCGCGCGAGAATGACGCTGCCCACCCTCCCCCGCCTCTCCGCCCGCCCCGCAGGATCGCACTCGTGCCCAGTTCATCCACCGACTTCGATCAGCTCTTTGCCCGCGAGCGCTGGACGGTCATGCGCGAGCGGCACCGGCAGGCCATCCGCATGCGCTGGATGCTCATCATCCTGGCCATGGGGATGGGCGCGGTGGGGCAGGCGACCGGCGTGCTTCCCATCACCCTCGCGGAAGCCGCCATCCTGGCGGGGGTGAACGCGGTCTTCAACGCGGCCGCCGCGTGGCTGGAACGGAGTGGACGGTTCGCGCCGTGGCAGTTCTGGACGGTGCAGGGGATGGACACGGTGATCCTGTCCATCTTTGCCGCGCTGCTGGGCGAACGGGGGTACCTGATCCTCCCCTACCTGGTCTTTGCCGTGGGGGGCTACGCGCTGGGAATGCCGCTGGCCGCCCGCGCGCAGCTGGCGGAGGGCGCGGTGGGCTACGGGATCGGGCGGTGGATGGGGCTGATGGGGACGGCGGGGTTCTCGCCGTGGATCATCGTGCTGGAACTGGTTTTTCTGGTGGGGACGGGATGGCTGGCTCTGCAGGGCCCCATCGCCTACACGCGGCGGCTGCGGCGCGTGCGGCAGGCGCTGGCCCTGGCGCAGGACGGCGACTTCACCACGCGCCTGCCCGACCGCCACCTGGACGACATCGGCTTTCTTTCCGTCTCCGTGAACGCCATGTCGCAGACCGTGGGCGAGATGGTGCGGCAGATTCAGGAGAACGCGCGCGCGGTGTCGGCCCTCAGCGAAGTGCTTGCGGGAACGGTGGATGAGGTGCAGTCCGCCGCCCGCGTCATCGGCGACAGCACCAGCGCCGTGGCCGACGACGCCGCGCGGCAGATGGAGCTGCTGGGCGGCAGCGAGCGCGCGGTGGACGCACTGGCCGCGGAAAGCGCCGCGCTGCGCCGGGAAGCCACGCAGTCCACCGAGGTCGCCCGCGGCCTGCGCGTGGAGGCGGAGACGCACGCCGCGCGGGTGGAGCGAGCGGGTTCGCTCCTTGTCGGCTTCGGGGAGGATTACCGGCGGCTGGAGCTGGCCGTGGACGCGCTGGACGCCGCGGGGACGCGGGTGAGCGGATTCGTTTCCGCCATCCAGGAGATCGCGGAGCAGACCAACCTGCTGGCGCTGAACGCCGCCATCGAGGCCGCGCGCGCGGGAGAGCAGGGGCGCGGCTTCGCGGTGGTGGCGGGAGAGGTGCGGCAGCTGGCCGCGCAGTCCGCCGGCTCGGCGACGGAGGTGTCGGCCGTCGTGCAGCAGACGGCCGCGGCGCTGGCGGAGGTGCGCCAGCGGCTGCACGCGGGCGGCGCGCGCATCGGCGGGGTGGGCGAGGTGGCGGGCGCGGGGCGCGACTCGCTGGGCTCCATCGTGGCGGGATTGAGCCGCACGGTGGACTTCATCGAGCGGATCACCGTGGACGTGGACCGGCAGGCGGAGTCCATGACGGCGCTGCGCACGGACGTGGCGCGGGTAAGGGCCATCGCCGGAACCTCGCTGGAGCGCGCCCGGCGCGGCGCCGCGGCCGCGGACGAGCAGCGGCGGGCCATGGAGCACCTGGCGCAGACCACGCAGCGCACCGCGGGGACGGCGGGAACGCTGGATGCGCTGGCCGCCCGCTTCCGCGCCGCGGAGGCGGGGCCGCCCCGCGAGCCGCGCATGGTTCCCGCCCTGAACGACGCGGCGGCAGTGTCCGCGGCGGGTGCATCCTCCTGATCTGACTGGCGAAGAAGACTTTCATGGTCCCCGATCCCATTCCCGCCGGCGACGGCGGTTCCGGAGCCGCCGTGCGCGACAGACTCGAGCAGCTGGGCCAGCTCTCCGCCGAACTGCTGCACGACCTTGCGGACGTGGCGTACGCGCTGGAGCAGCGCAGCCGGCTGGCCATGGCCGAGGCGCGCCGCGGCCGCCCGCCGCTGGCGGAACTGGAGCGCACGGTGGAGGCGAGCGCGGAACTGGGCGCCATGCTTCGCGACACCATCGACACGCTGCGCGGCGCCGCGGTCTCGCCCGAGGTGGCGTGGGACCCGCGCGCCACGGTGGAGCGGGCGGTGCGGCGCTTTGTCTCGGTCAGCGGCCCGGCGGAGGTGCGGATGGTGTGCGATCTGCCGCCGGGGACGCGGATGGGCGGGCGCGAAAGCTTTCTTTCGCGCCTGACGACGCACCTGCTGCTGGGCGCGGCGCGGCGGTCGCGCGGCAACGTGCTGGTGGAGCTGATCGTGGATCCGGAGGACGAGGCGGGGACGGGCGTCCTGCTTTCCGTGTGCGACGACGGCGCCGTGGGGGAGGGCGGCGTGCCCGCGCCGCACCCGCGTCCGTCGGCGAGCGACGGGTGGCGTCCGGGGATCGTGTCGTGGCTGGTGGCGCAGCTGGGCGGCGAGGTGCGCATGCGCCCGCAGCGGGCACCGGGCGGGTCGGGACTGGAGATCCGGCTCCCGGCGCATGTCCCCTGAGGAGCGTTCCGGGCCGTTCTGAGCGATTTTTCTTGACAAACGGCCGGCCGCCTCTTATCTAGGCGCAGCAATACGGCAGCAACCTCCGCACGTGGCCCCGCTGGCAGCCCTTTACGTCCCCGGTACGTCCCGCACCATCCGGTTTCCTGAAGGACAACTCCAGCATTTCGCAGAGTGGATTCCGGCCATCCCCGAGATGCGCCGAGCCGACATAACGTTTCCCGTCCGGGAAACGCTCGCCGCGCGCCGGGACGGTCCGGCGCCGGCACCGGCGCGAAGAACCGCGCCTTGTACATGCTCACCGCAGCAGCAGGAGTAGGAGATGGATCGTTCGACCGGGAAGGTCAAGTGGTTCAACGACGCCAAGGGTTTCGGCTTCATTGAGCGCGATGGTGGCAGGGACCTGTTCGTGCACTTTTCCGCCATCAAGGCGGAAGGCTTCAAGTCGCTGACCGAGGGCGAGACGGTGGAGTTCGACATCGTCGATGGCCCGAAGGGTCCGGCTGCCGAGAACGTGACCCGCGTCGGCGCCTGATTGCTGCGGTTGACGCCGCGGTTCTCGTGGCTGATGCCGTTGTCTGAGGGATGAATGAAAAGGCCGGAGCGGCGACGCTCCGGCCTTTTCGTGTTCTCGGAATCCGCCAACAGAAGGGCATCACACAGAGCCGCAGAGACGCAGAGAACAGAAAAACTGCCGTTTCACACGGAGTACACGGAGGATGCACGGAGGGCACGGAGGAAAGAAAGAATACAGGTGCGGCGATTATTCCTGAGTTGTTGGTCAATTATCAAAATCAGATCAGCGAATTGCAGAAAAGCTCGGAGGCCACGGAAAACTCCTCCGTGACCTCCGTGCATCCTCCGTGACCTCCGTGTGAAACGGCAGTTCTCTCTTCCTCTGCGCCTCTGCTGCTCTGCGTGAGGCCTTCAGTTTTCGTCCGGCGGAGTCTCGCCCAGCCCGGTGCGGAAGTCGCGCGGCTCGCCCTCGGGAGGGAGGCCGCCGACGCGGCGCACGTACTTGACGACTTCGATGGCCATCGCGCGGAGGAAGCCGGCTTCGCGCTGGTCCGGGTCCGCGCGGCGCACCAGCTCGCGAAAGGTGCGCATCACGCTTTCCGTCTGCCGGCTCTTGAAGAAGTCCACGGCCCACAGCGCGCGCTCCGCGTCCCCGAACAGCCGCTCCAGCATGGCGATGTCCGCCGGCGGCGCGTCACGGCGCGGCGCGCGGAACTCCAGCGACTCGCCCTCCGCCGCCATCCACATCTCATACGCCATCACCAGAACGGCCTGCGCCAGGTTCAGCGACGCGTGATGGGAGGTGGGGATGATGCACGTGCGGTGGCACAGGTCCAGCGCCTCGTTGCTCAGCCCGTGGTCCTCGCGGCCGAAAAGGAGAGCCACGGGGCCGGACTCGCCCGCCACCGCCGCCGCGCCGCGCGCCAGCAGCTCCGGCGCGATCCCGCGCGGGCGGGCGACGGCGCGCTTGGCCCGGCGGGCGCGCGCCGTCATTCCCACGACGTAGCTGCAGTCGCCCAGCGCGCTCTGCAGCGAATCGTGGATCTCCGCGCGCGCCACCACGTCCTGCGTGCCGTGCGCGATCCCCTCGATGCGGTACGGGTCCCACAACTCCGGCTGGATCAACCGGATGCGCGACAGGCCGAAGTTCTTCATCGCGCGGATCGTCCCCGCGATGTTCACGTAGTCCTGTGTCTGCCACAGCACCACCACGATCCCCTCCAGCGCCGCGCGTCCCGCGGCCTGGACGGCGTCGTCCGCCTCCTGCTCGTCGTCCGGGCCGATGCCCGCCCCTTCCATTTCCGTCATCGCTGTTCCATTCCAGGAGCCGTCCAGTTCACCACTGCGCTGTCCAGCGGGATGGGGATCACCCACTGCCGCGTGCCGTCGTAGTCTGACAGGTACGCGAAGATGGTGGTGCTGTCGGTGTGCCCCACGTCCACCTCGAAGCTGAACTCGCCATTCGTTACCGGGAACGCCTCGGCACCCCACAGCACGTTCCTCTTGTCCTCGATGACGACTTCCACTCCGCGGGCCAGCCGGGTCCGGCCCTTGAACGCGTAGCGGTTCCGCTCCACTCTGCGCACCACCACCGAGAGCCCGCTGTCCGACACGGTGGCCGCGGCGTGCTCCGCCCGGGGAACGGTGTCGTCGAATTCATCCCCTGTCAGCCACACGGTGTCGCGCGGGGTGCCTGGCCGGGCGGGTTCCCGGATTCACATGCCGCGAGCACGAGCGCGACAGGGATCATCGGCCGGATGCGCATGTCAGGCGCGGACGGGCGGGGCGGGGGGATGCGCGGGGATGCAGACCGTGAACGCCGTCCCCTGCGCGTCGCTGCGCACGGTGATGGTCCCGCCGTGCTCGCGGATGATGCGGCGGCAGATGAACAATCCCAGCCCCGTTCCCTCGCCCTCCGTCTTGGTGGTGAAGAGCGGATCGAAGATGCGCGGCAGCAGCTCCGCCGGAATCCGCGGCCCGTCGTTCCAGAACTCCACCACCACGTCGCAGTCGTCCGCCGACGCCGGGCGCGCCTGCGCGGTGACGCGAACCGTCCCGCTGTCGCCCACCGCCTGCTCGGCGTTCACCAAGACGTTCAGGAACACCTGCTGAAGCTGGTGGCCGTCCGCGATGATCAGCGGCATGTCGTCGTCTACCTCCACCCGCAGCTCCACGCCGCCGCTGGCCAGCTTGCGCTCGCGCATCCCCAGCGTGGTCCGCAGCACCTGCGCCACGTCCACCGGAATGCGCTCCGCGGGATGCCGCCGCGCGAAGTTGAGCATGTCGGAAACGATGTGCGCGCAGCGGTCCACCGCGGCCATGATCTCGGCCAGGTGCTCCGCCACCTGCGGATCGTGCAGACGGCGCTGCAGCACCTGCGCGTGCCCGCTGATGACGGCAAGCGGATTGTTCAGGTCGTGCGCCACCCCGCCGGCCAGCAGCCCGAGGGTGAAGATCTTGTCGCGCTCGGCCAGGTGCTCTTCCATCTGCTGCCGTTCCGCCCACAGCCGCTGCGTGCGCAGGTGCGACTCGATGCGCGCCCGCAGCTCCGCGCCGCGAAACGGCTTGCCCACGTAGTCGCTGGCCCCCGCGTCGAACGCGGCGTAGATGCTTTCCGGGTCCGTGCGCGCCGTCACCATCAGGATGGGCAGGCGCAGCGCGTCCCACCGCTGGCGCGCGGAGTGGCAGACCTCCAGCCCGCTGATGCCGGGGAGCATCCAGTCCAGCAGCAGCAGATCCGGCGGGCCCTGCTCATCCAGCAGCCGCAGCGCCGTTTCGCCGTCCGCCGCGTGCGTGACGCGGTAGCCGGAATGCTCCAGAATCATCCGCAGCACCCGCGCGGCGGACGGATCATCTTCCGCCAGCAGCAGGTGCGCGCCGGCCCCGGCCAGCTGTTCCGCGTCGCTCACAGCAGCGGCTCCGCGTCCGCCAGCCGGTCCGCCGCGTCCGCCTCGCTCAGCGCGAGGAGCGCGAAGAGGCGGTCGGGGCTGATCTCGCGCCGCTCGGTGGTGAACACGCGAAAGGCGCGGGCGCTCAGGTACAGGTCGTCCGACACGCGCGGCAGGTGCAGCCCGGCGCGCCCGGCGTCGTCCGCCAGCCGCTGCACGGGCCCGGCGCGGCGCAAAAGGAGAAGGTTGAGCCCCAGCATCCGCGGCTTTTCGGGATAATCGATCAGGACGCACCCCTCCTCCAGCCCCAGCTCCGCAGCCAGCCGCGCCTCCAGCCGGTCGCGCAGCGCGGGATCGGCGATCCACCCGTCGCCGGGCAGGCCGCGCAGGTCGTCCGCCGGCACTTCCATCGCGCGCTTGGGCAGGCGGCGGCGGCGCACGGCGGGAATCCACCGCTCCGCCACGCGGCGGCTGGCGGCATCGGTGCGCCCCTCCGCGCGGAGTTCCAGAATAGTCATCAGCCGCTCATCCGACTGTCCCACCAGCTCCTCCGCCGTCACCACGCCGCCCAGCAGCGCATCGTGCACCAGCCGCTTGTACAGCGCCGTCGCGGATCGCACCGCGTGGTGCCAGTACACGTTGCGGAACATCTGGTACTTGCTGAAGAGGAGCGATTCCAGCGCCGACAGCCCCTTTTCGTGGATGCCGATCTCCACCCGCCCCGTCCGCGGATCGGGGAGGAGGGTGATGGCGTTCAGCAGGCGGTCGACGTCCACCTCGCCGTACGGAACGCCGCAGAAGCGGGCGTCGCGGCGCAGGTACTCCAGCTTGTCCAGGTCCAGCGAGCCGGAGATGAGCCCCTGGAGAGGGGATGACGAGCGGCCGCGGATCAGTTCGGCGATGCGGGCGGGCGCGTCGGGGGACAGTTCCTGGAGCGCGGCGCGGATGCCGTCCGCGGCCAGGAAGCGGCCGGCGAGCTCCTCGTGGTCGGCGCTCACCAGTTCCTCGCCCAGTTCCTCCAGCGCGTGCGAGAACGGGTAGTGCCCGATGTCGTGCAGCAGCGCGGCGTAGGGGACGAGGCGGCAGTCCACGGGATCCACGCCGCGCAGTTCGCCGCGTTCGCCCAGCACGCCCAGCGCCATGCGGGCTAGGTGGTAGACGCCCAGCGCGTGGTCAAAGCGCGTGTGCGTGGCGCCGGGATACACCAGATACGCCAGTCCCAGCTGCCGGATCTGGCGTAGCCGCTGGAATTCGGGCGTGTCGATGATCCGGAGCGCCGTGGCGTCCAGACGGATGGTGTTCCAGAGCGGGTCGCGAACGACCTCGAACTCGCGCGGGGACTCGGTTTCGGGTAGGCTCATGCGGGGGCGGAGTGTACCCGCGCGGACAGGGCGCGTCAAGCGATTGCGGGCATCCGCGCTCCAACACGGCCACAGGCGCGATGGATCGGGTCGAAGGGGACGATCAAGGATGGCGATCCTGATGGTCCCGGCGCGATGGGCGCAGTCCAGGGCGGGCCCCACCCGGGCCGGCACCACTTCACTGCACGTGGCGGACGGGTTCGAGCCGGGTGGGCGGGCATCACGGCGGCCCCCACTCGGGCCGGCACCACCGGCCCACCCTCCCCCAAAAAAGAGTGGGGGAGGGTTTTCGGGGCGGAAAGTTCGGCGTCCAGTGCGGAGCGCCCGGCGCGCCGAAGGTGAGTTGAGCGAATAAATCCGCCGCTCAAACAGCGGGAACCCTCGACTCATGGCCGCTGTCGCGTCCATGATCGAGGCTTCAACTGCACCAAGGCGACGGACGCGCACTGAACCATCCTCCACACCGAACGGCTCCCCCTCCCCCGCTTGCGGGGCGAGGGGGCTGGGGGGAGGGGGGTGCCCGCCGCCGCGCCGAACCTTCCGACCCACACGGCACTGGGGTGTGCTCCCTCTCCCACATCCGTTCGTGGGAGAGGGTTCGTCGTACGCAGCACGCGGGGTGAGGGCCCCAGCCGGCCGCCGCACGACCGTCCGCACCCCCCCCCGCTCTTCATCATCCCCCCCAACATCCCAAGATTCGGGACGAAAAAAAGGGCGGCACCCACCCGGATGCCGCCCCAGCTCCCTGCCGCGCGTCGATCCCGCGAGTCCCTTTCCGCACGTCCGACTACCGCTCGATCGGCAGCCGAACGGCGTTGCCCCACTCCGTCCACGAGCCGTCGTAGTTGCGCACGTTCTCGTACCCCAGCAGGTAGCTGAGCGCGAACCACGTGTGCGACGAGCGCTCGCCGATGCGGCAGTACGCGATGGTGTCCTGGCCCGGCTTCAGGCCGGCGCCCTCCTCGTACAGCGCGCGGAGCTTGTCGGCGGGAAGGAACTCGCCGGTGTCGGGGTTCACCGCGCGCGCCCACGGCACGTTGCGCGCGCCGGGAATGTGCCCGCCGCGCATGGCGCCTTCCTGCGGGTAGTCCGGCATGTGCAGCCGCTCGCCGCTGAACTCCTCCGGCGAGCGCACGTCGATCATCTGCCCCTTGGCCTTCACGTGCTCCAGCACGTCCTCGCGGAACGCGCGGATGGCCGCGTCATCACGCACCGGCACCGGGTACTCCGTGGCGGGATACGAGGGCACCTCGTCCGTCATGGGGCGATTCTCATCCGACCACTTCTTGCGCCCGCCGTCCATCACCCGCACGCGCTCGTGCCCGAACAGGCGGAACACCCACAGCGCGTAGGTGGCCCACCAGTTGTTCTTGTCACCGTAGAAGATGACCGTCGTCTCCGGCGTAATCCCCTTCTCCGACATCAGCCGCGCAAACGACTCCGCGTCCAGATAATCGCGCATGAAGGGGTCCTGCAGGTCCACGTGCCAGTCCAGGCGCACAGCGCCGGGACTGTGGCCCATGTCGTACAGCAGCACGTCCTCGTTGCTTTCCACCATCCGCACGTCCGCGTCGGACAGGTGCGAGGCGACCCACTCGGTGGAAACGAGCGCCTCGGGGTGCGCGTATCCGCGCGCTTCAATCGGCAGCGATCCGGTCGCCATGGGTTCTCCTGTAGGGGCTCGGGAGCGCCGCGTGGGGGGCGCCGCCGTCATTCGTCTTCCGCCGCCGGCCGCCCCGTTCGGGGCATCACGCCGGGACGCGGATGCTACCCGCGGGGGCGGGCAGTGTCAAGCAACGCGGTGGATGACGGGCCACAGAAACCGCCCGGTGCCGTGCGGCCCCGGGCGGTCGATGCCTGCGTGAAAACCCGGTTACCGCCGTCCATGAGACGGAGGCGAACGTCGAGTTTCCTCCTTTCCCGATCCAGCGCGCGCGTCAGACCGCGGTTTCGCCCTCGGCCTCGCGCACGGCGCGCTCGGCGGCGGCAAAGCCGATCTTGCTGTGCGTTCCGTCACAGAACGGCTTCTTGATGGAGGCGCCGCAGCGGCACAGGTTGTACTTCTTTCCCGCCTCCAGCGCGTACTCCTGCCCGTCGGCGTCGATCAGCCGGAAGGGGCCTTCCACCAGGAACGGGCCGTTGTTCTTGGCCTTGATGATCACCGCCGGCTGCGCCGCGGCTTCGTTCGTTTCCGACATGCTCATCATATCGCCGATCCCCATGTGATTCCGCCTCCGCGCAGTCCGGATCAGGCCGGAAAGGCGGCGTTCACCATCCACAGAACGCCGATGCCGGCGCTTCCCACCGCGGTAAGGGCCCGCAGCGCGCCGGACAGCGCCGGCCCGCGGTGCCCCGCCTGGTCAAACACCAGGCCGGCGACCACCGCGTACAGCGCCATCGCCGCCGTGGTCCCCACGCCGAACAGAAACAGGTAGCCCGCGGCCTGCAGCGGCGATCCCGCGGCCGTGGCCGACACCGCGGCCACCAGCGGCGCCGTCCCCGACAGGCCGTGCGCCATCCCCACCCACAGCGAGCCGTGCCGGTGCGAGTGCCCGTGCCCGTGCGCCTCCGCGGGCGGGGCCGCGTGCACCATGCGGTGCGCGCGCTCGTGCAGCACGCTCCACAGCAGCCACGCGCCCAGCCCCAGCAGCATGGCGCCCACGCCGAACTCCAGCCCGCGCGCCAGCAGGTCCGGCAGGCGGATGTCCAGCGCGATCAGGATGCAGCCCACCACCAGGATGGCGGCGGAGTGGCCGATCCCCCAGCGCACCCCGAAGCCGATGGCCTGCAGCGGGCGCGGGCGGCGCGACACGAAGGTGGTGACGGCGGCCATGTGGTCCGGCTCCAGCGCGTGCGCGAAGCCGGCGACCAGCGCCGTGAGCGGGGCAAGAACCTGCAGCGAATCCATGATAACGACGGAAAGAAACAAAGGACGCGCCGCGGTCCGCGCGGCGCGTCAGTGTACCGGCCCGGCCTCTTCGGGTCAACCGGGGGAAGGGGCCGGGCGACGGGTTACGGGCGGAAGGTGACGCCGACCGCCAGGCGGATGGTGGTGAAGTCCAGATCCTCCACCTCGTCGAACGTGTCGCCGTCGATCTCCGCCGTGGTGAAGCGTCCCTTGCCCAGAATCAGCCCCGCGTCCAGCGCCGCCTTGGGCTGAAAAAAGTACTCCACGCCGCCGCCGATGAAGAGGCCCGGGCCGGAGAAGGTGACGTTGTAGGTTTCTCCCTCCAGCGCGATGTCCTCCGAGATGGCGGTTCCGGCCAGGCCGCCCTCCACGTAGGGGCGCAGCGCGGCGCCCAGCGTGCCGAAGCTGTAGCGGGCGCCCAGGTCAAAGAGCCCCATCGCGTAGCTCCCCTCGTCCACGTCGTCGTCGTAGTTGATGCTGGCGCCGCCCAGACGCGCAAAGGCGGAGACGCGGTCGCTGAAGCCGTAGCCCAGCATGACGCCCGCGCCAAAGCCGCGTTCGGCGTTGGAGCCGCCGTCTTCGTCAATCTGCAGGGCGGCGGTGTTCACGTGCGCGCCCAGGACGACTCCGCGGGTGGAAAAGAGGTCCTGCGCGGCGGAGGGCGTGGCGCAGGCCAGCAGCGCCGCGGTGATCGCGGCGCCCAGCGTGGTGCGGTTCATGGGGTGTGATGGTGTGGATCGAGGGAAGGGACCGGACGGTGGGTCCGGGGCCGGCGCGGTCTCATCGCCGGAGCGAGCACAGGATTGCGCGGGCGGCGCCAAAGGTCAAGAACTTCGTGCCGCGCTCGTCATCCGTCAGGGGACGGTGAAGGTGAGCGGGTAGGTGACGAACGAGTCGAACGCGGTTCCGTCCAGCGTGGCGGGAAGGAACTGCATGCGCGCGGCGATCTCTTCCACGTTCGCGTCCACGTAGGCGTCGCCGGACGGGCGGAGGACGGACAGCCACGACACGCCGCCGTCACGGTTCACCACCATCCGCACCAGTGCCGTCACCCGCCGTCCCGGCCCCGCCGAGGCGCGCAGCGGGTGGGAAAGAATCATCCGCGTCTTGAGGTCGTTGATGTCGGAGACGTTGTCCAGTTCGGGGGTGCAGTGCGCCTTTCGCGCGGCCAGCACGGGCGTTTCCATCCCCGGCCGCAGCAGCGTCTGGAAAGGGCGGTTCCGCGGCACCGTGGCCAGGTACCGCTCCACCCGCGTCTGCACCGCGCGCACCGTCGCGGAGTCCACCACGGCGTCCAGAACGTGGATGTCGCGCCGCGCGCTGTCTTGGTCCACCATCACCAGCACCGGGTCCGTCTGCCCGCTCCGGCGGATGAGCGTGTCCAGCTGCATTCCCAGCCGGCGCCGGTCGCGCACCTGCTGCGGAGTGAGCACGCGCGCCGTGTCGGAAACCGTCCCGCAGCGCTGCGAATCCGCCGCGGCGGGTGCGGTCTGGGCGAACGCGGTGGATGCGGAAAGGAGGGTCGCCAGCAGTGCGGCCGTGCGGAGCGGATGCATCAGGAACTCAGCGGATGGAAACGTGCCAGGAACGACGGATTCCGCCAATCTATCCCGCCTCCGCCCATCCGCCAAGCGCCAATTCGTGGACGGGCTAGGCTGGCGGTGGAGCGATGGAAAGTATGTAAAAACCGTTTCACGCGGAGGACGCGGGGGTGGCGGAGGGACGCGGAGGAACAGCAACGGCATCTCACGCAGAGCAGCAGAGGAGCAGAGAAAGATCAGAAGATGAACCGTCGTCATTCATCTCCTTCATCTTTTTCTCTGCGTCTCTGTGTGAGGCTTTTCTGTTGCTGTTCCTCCGTGCCCTCCGTGCATCCTCCGTGGCCTCCGTGTGAAACGGCAGTTCCGTGAGGACTACCGAACCCTGCGCCACCGTCCGGTCTGCGGCGCGGCCACGGGCTGCGGCAGAGACTGGAGGTACGCGATCAGCGCGTCCAGATCCACCAGCGCCGTCCGCGTGGTCCTGCCCTGCGCGAGCGAGGTGTACCGGTCGCCGCCCGTCGCAAGGAACTCGGAAAGGCCGAGCGTGACGGTATCCGTGTCGCGCACCACGCGCCCGGAGGCCAGGCGGACTTCGCGGATGCGCGAGCCGGCCGCCGCGGACGGATCCCACGTCACCGTCATCCCCGACACGTGCGCGTCCGGGTGCTCGCCGCCCGCCACCGCGTTCTCCAGCGCGGCGCGAAGCTGCGCGCCGGTCACTTCCGTCTTCACCAGAACGTTGGCGAACGGCTGCAGTTCGAACGCGTTGCCCCACGTGACCGTCCCCGCCGGCAGCTCCGCGCGGATCGATCCGTTGTTGATGATGGACGCCTCCGTGCCGGTCTGCACCCGGAACGCGTCCGCCATCAGGTTGCCCAGCGCGCCCTCGTCCCCGCCGGGGCCGGCCGCGCGGGTGAGCGCCGACGTCAGCCGCGCGATGGGCCGTGCCGTCAGCGGCGTGACCTCACGCTCCCACGTGGCCACGACGCGCGCCACCTGCGTGTCGGGTGTCACCTCGTCCGCGTACGGCGTGCGGATGGATCGCGCGACCGCCGTCGTCCGCCCGTCCACCTTCTCCAGGTCGGTGATGCTGTACGCCCGCGCGTACGACGACGCTTCCACGATGGGGATGCCGTTTTCCGTCGTCATCACGCGGGTGTGGCTGTGCCCGCCCACGATCAGGTCCACCGGAGCGGCCAGCGCGCGGGCCAGGTCCAGCAGTTCGCCCCGGCAGCCGGTGGAAAGCTCCTCCGGCGCGCGGCCGGGCGTTTCGCAGTACGCCCCCACGTGCGCGTCCACGATCACGAAGTCCGCCCCCGCCGCGCGCGCCTCCCGCGCCGCCGCGTCCACAGCCGGCGCCTCGGGGCCGAACTCCAGCCCCGCCGTGCGTCCCGCCAGCACCACCTCCGGCGTGGTCCGCAGCGCCACGCCGATCACCGCGATGCGCGCCCCGCCGCGCTCGATCATGGTCCACGGGCGCACCCACGACGGATGCGTGCGCGTGCCCGCCACGAACAGGTTGGCCGCCAGCCAGGCGTAGCGGCTGTCGCGCACCCGGGCCGCCAGCGTGTCCTGCCCCCAGTCGAACTCGTGGTTGCCGATGGCGGCGGCGTCGTACCCCGCGGCGTTGTTGGCCTGGATGGTGGCGCGGCCCCAGGTAAGGTTGCTGACGGCCGTCCCCTGCATCTCGTCCCCCGCGGACAGGATGATGGTGGGGCCCCGGAAGCGCGCGGCCGCGCTGTCGAAGTGCGCCGCCATCACCGCCGCCCCGCCGAACACCCGGCCGTCCGCCCCCGTCTGGGGAAGCAGGCGGCCGTGCACGTCGTTGGTGTGCACCACGCGCAGCCGCATGGGCGCGGCCGAGGGCGCGGATGCCGGAGCCGGCCCGGCGGCGGGCGTGTCGGGCGCGCACGCGGCGGCCAGCGCGAGGAGCAGCAGGTGCGCCGCGCGGGCGGGCGCGGGGGTCCGGATGGTCATGGGCGCTTCCTTGGATGGACGGTCGGCCGAGTGCGTTTCAATCGGCGGGCCAGCCGCACGGGGCGCAAGTCCCCGCCTGCGGCGGCAGACGGTTGCAGAAGGTTCTTGCGCGGGGCGCCGTTCCCCGCGATCATGCGTTCCCGGACACACGGGACACACCTTCGATGGGAGACCGGTTGATGAGCGACGCTGATTCGCAGGAAAAGCCCGACCCCGGCTACGTGCAGAAGAACCCTCCCTCTCCCTCCCGGAAAAAGAAGGAAAAAGACGGATACGCCGCCGACTTCTACCCCGGCTTCGTGGCCGGCGTCGTGGTGCGGCGCGAAGGGCAGGAGGACGTGGTGGTGTACCGGCAGGCCGAAGACGACCCCTTCATCCTTCCCGCCGGCAGCGACCGGCCCTTTGAAACGAGCGAATTCGACTTCACGGGCGGAAAGCTGGCGCGGCACTTTCGCCTGACCATCACGGATCCGCACCGGGAAATTGACAGCATCACCGTGCGGCTCAAGGCCCGGTCCGAGCGCCTGGGCGACGCGGAGGGCGAGTTTGAGGAGGTGATGATCCAGGACGGCTCCGTGCTGTGCCCGCCCATGTGCCCGCCCATCATCCCCGGCGGAGGGGGAGACCCCGGCGGAAGCGGCGGCGCCGGATGATGCTGCTGCTGCAGGCGGCCGCCACCCTGCTCATTCTCCCCTTCGGCCTGCTCGCCCTGGCGGCGTGGCGGCGGATGGAGGGCATGCGCTGGGGCCGGCCCGGCGCGGCGTGGTTCCCCACCGGCGTATGCTTCACGGCGGTGGGGGCGTACAGCGGCGCGCAGGCCCTGCTGGCGCCGGTGCTTCAGCGGATGGAGCATGGATCGGCCGCGTACACGGAGGCGGTGCGCTGGTTTCAGGCCGCCAACGTGGGGCGCGGGTGCGGCGTGCTGGTGACCGCGGCGGTGCTCGCCGCGGTCCTCGCCGTTCCCGCCGGGCAGGCGGGGCGGGTGGCGCGCGGGGGCACCGCGCCCATCCTGCTCTCCATCGTGGCGGGAACGGCCGCCGCCGCGCGCTACGCGGACTTCGAGCTGAAGCCGTACATCACCCTGCTGTCGGTCATCGCCGGCGCTACGGTGGTGGTGCTGCTGGCCGTTCTCTTCGTCGGCGTGGCGAGGGACGGCATGGACCAGCTGCTGTGGATGGCGCTGGCCGCGTACTCGGTCAAGGAAGCCCTTTCCGTCTGCCTCTTTCTGCTGCTGGCCTGGTGGTCGGTGGAAATGCAGGCCGCCGCGTGGGTGGCCTTCTACTGGGTCAACGGGCTGGCGATGGCGGGAATGGTGCTGCTGGCGATCCGGCGGCTGCAGCATGCCCGCGCGGGTGCCGTGGTGCCCGCGCTGTTCGAGCGGCTGCACGCCACGCGGACGCGCGCGCCGGGGGAAATGTTCTCCGGCGACTGACCCGGCCCGCCGTATCAGCTCCGGGCGGGAACACTTGCTCGTCCGGGACAATCTGTGCAGATTTACGGCGTCCGCAGCACCCCCTCCCGTTCGTTTCAGAATTCCCGGAGATCCATCATGGCGCAGGACAAAGCTTCCGCGGATCACGTCACCGTGACCGCCGACGCCGACTACGACGTTTCCTTTCACCCCGCGTTCGCCAGCCGCGCCACCGTGCACCGCAAGGACGACGGGTCCGTCAAGGAACTGTACAAGCAGGACCGCAGCAAGCCGGTGAACACGCGCGGCAAGGGACACCCCAAGCGCCACGTGATCACGCTGCGCGGCAAGGGCAACAACCGCGACGTCACCATCACCGTGGACGACCCCAACCACAGCCTGCACAGCCTGTCGTTCGAGCTCTACGACCAGAACCGCACTCCGCTGCAGACCGGAGACTGGAAGGCCACGGAGACGTTCACCATCGAGAACAACGCCAAGACCTGCCCGCCCGACTGCACCGAGCCGGACATCCCCCCGGCCTGACGCGTTCCGCACATGCTGGTTCTGAGCGCCCAGGTCGCGATTTCGCTCTGTCTGCTGCTGTTCGCGGTGCAGGCGCGCCTCATTGCGCGCGACCTGCCCGTGGGCGCGCGCGAGTTCCGCCAGGGCTGGGCGCTGACCGGTCTCGCGTTCCTCATCCAGGGGCTCAACTCCCTGTTCCACGACGGGTTTTCCATCTTTGCCTGGCTTTCCGGGCCCGCGAGCGGCGCGTGGAAGGCCATCCTGTTCTGGCACCCCATCCTGAACCACAGCCGCACCTTTCTGCTCACCACGTTCTGCGTTCTGCTCTGCGCGGCCATGCTCCGCGCGGGCAGGGACGGGGGGCGCGCCCGGCGCGTTCCCGTGTTCGCCATCCTGATGGCGGGAATGGTGGCGGGCGGGCTGGTGGGATGGCAGGAGAACGGCTTCATCAGCGTCACGCACTACAAGTCCGTGGCGCTGTGGGACATCATGGAACTGGGCGCCATGCTGGTGACCCTGTACGTGGGGGTGGCCACCAACCGCATGGACCGCGGGCTGTGGGTGGCGCTGGGCATCAACGCCTTCGTGCTGGCGCTCAGCGTTCTTCTGTTCGCGGCGCTCACCAGCCTTCACCTGTCGGGGCAGTGGTCGCCGCGGCCCAGCCAGGTGCAGATGGCCAAGGCGCTGCTGTACATCATGATGGTGGCCTCCGCCTCCTTTCGCCTGCGGCAGATGCGGCGCGGCGCACCGGTGCGCGGCTTCTTTCGATCCACGGACCGGGCGGTGGCGTCGTTCGAACTGTGACGGCGCTGGACGGAAACGCGAAACGGGCACTCGGTCGAGTGCCCGTTTTTCGTCATCCCGGGAACGCGGATGTCTGGTTACGGTTGTGGAGAGCGGGCCGCGCCGGGTCGCGTGGTGATGTGATGGGTTTCGTTCGGTCGCCGGGCCGGGAGGCCCCTCCCCCGGCCCCTCCCCGTGCAAACTGCCGCACGGAGAGGGGAGGCCTCACGCCGGGATTGGAGGGTGTCGCGAAGGGGAAAGCTCCATCTCCCCGTGAGGCTTGATGGGGGATCCGCTCACGCGGCCAGGGCTCGCGGGTCAGCCGGTGCGCGCGGGGGACCTCCGGACCGGCAGGAGCTGGTGGGACGCGTATCTCGAGTGCGCGCGCTGGCGGATGACGAGGGTTCGCGTCCGGCTACGGCCACTCGCGCATGCGGAGCAGAACGCCGGCCACGATCAGCCAGAACAGGCCGTAGCCCGCGGCCCATATGCTGGGCCCTACAGCGATCATCCCCGCCGCCAGCCCGTCGAACACGTCCGAAAGCGCCAGCTGCGGCGGAAGCAGCAGCGCCACGATCTGGCCCGGCACGCCGGGAAAGGGATTCACGCCCAGGCTCACCGCCTGAAGCAGCACGTAGTTCACCACGTACAGCCCCAGCGCGATCCAGGCGTCGCCGCGCGTCAGCACCGTCAGGGCCGCGATCATTCCGCCATACGCGATCGCGGAGAGCAGCGCCAGGTACAGCCCCATCCATCCCCCCTGAAATTCGCCCCACGCCACCAGCTGCCCCACCACCAGAAAGATGGCGGCGGTGCCCACCGACAGCACCAGCGCCAGCAGCCACTGCACGCCGTAGTAGGCAGTGGGCCGCGTGGGATGCGCAAAGTACATGCGATACCAGCCGCTTGCGCGGTCGCCGGACACCGAGCCGCCCAGCAGAATGATCATGCACAGGCCGGACAGGTTCGACAGGCTGGCCGCGATCCCCATGTAGCCCAGGTCCAGCGTCAGCTCCTCGCCCGCGAGTTCGCCAGCGTGATTGTGAAAGCCGGGTTCCAGCAGGTAGAACATCCACGCCGCCAGGGCCACCAGCGCCAGCCGCGGCAGCATGCCGCGCAGCATGACCGGGATCATGCCGGCCCCCGGCGCTGCGTGCCCGAACTGCGGTAGCGCTCGCGCAGCGATCCGCGCCCGGGCGTCAGCGCGCGCACCACGCCGCCGCGCTCCAGCAGCGTCTGCATGCGCCGGCCCAGGTCGCGCGCGCTCCCCGCCTCCACGCGGAATGCATGGGCTTGGCCGGGAAGGGGAAGCGCGCCGGGAAAGGCCTGCGCCACCAGCCGCGCGCTTTCCGTCCCCTCCACCTCCAGCGTCCACGAGGGCACCGGTCCATCTCCCGCCATGTCGAGCACCTCGTGTACGCGGCCGGCCTGAAGCACGACCACCTGGTCGGCCACGCGCTCCACCTCGTCCAGGTCGTGGGAAGCGAATAGGAGGACGCGCTCGGGGTCCGCCGCGCGCCATTCCGCCAGGATCTCGCGGACGCGCGCCACCCACTCCGGGTCCAGCCCGTCCGTCGGTTCATCCAGAATCATCACCTTGCGGTCCGCCAGCAGCGCCTGCGCCAGCGCCACCCGCTGCAGGTTGCCCTTGGAAAGCGCGCGGATGCGGCGGTCCGCCACGGGGCCCAGCTCCAGCCGCGCGATCTCGCGCTCCACCCTGGGCTCCCAGTCGTCCAGCTCGGCCAGGGCGGCAAAGGTGCGCAGGGCGCCGCGCACCGTCCACCAGGGCGGAATGGTGACGCGGTCGGGGACGTAGGAGACGCCGTGGCGCTCCACGTAGTCGCGGGGGAGCATGCCGCCGATCTCCACGCCCCCGCGCGACGGATGCAGGTATCCCAGCAGCAGCTTGATGACGGTGCTCTTGCCGGCGCCGTTGGGGCCCACCAGGCCCACGGCGCTTCCGGCGGGAACGTGGATGGACACGCCGTCCAGCGCGCGTACCCGTTCCCGCCGCAGACGGGCCAGGGGCCCGCCGAAGTCCTTGCCCACCTCGGTAAGACGAATCATGGGGGGAGCGTACGGCCCGCGCCCCGCATCGCGCAACCCCGGTATGGATCGTGCGCCCGGCGTGCGCCATGAGCCCGTCTTCCGAACCCCCGCTGATGGAACGGCGCACCGAGCCGCGGGGCGGACCCGCGCGCACCGGGCGCAACGTGCTGTTCGCCCTGCTGCGGTGGATCGGCGGGCACGTGCAGGGCTTCTACGCCGCCGTCGGCGCGTTTCTCATCATCGGGCTGGTCATCGTCCTGGTGGGGTCCATCACCTTTGCCGCGCTGGCGGGATGGGTGATGGCGGGCGAGACGCAGCACATCGACGACGCCATCCTGCGGTGGATGGGGGCGCACGGCTCCGAGTCGCTGAACTTCGCCGCGCTGGAGGTGACGGCGCTGGGGGCGCGGCTGGTGGTGTGGATGGTGGTGCTGGTGGCCAGCGCGTTTCTGTGGATCAGCCGGCACCGGTGGTCGGCGGCGCTGCTGTGGATCAGCATGCTGGGGTCCGGGCTGGTGAACATGACGCTCAAGAGCGCGTTCAACCGGCCGCGCCCGGACGTGTTCGAGTGGCGCACGCCGCATGCGGGCACGGCGTCGTTTCCGTCCGGGCACGCCATGACGTCCATGGTCGTGTACGGCACGCTGGGATTTCTGATCGGGCGGCTGATGCCCACGCGGACGCTGCGGTGGCTCACGTGGCTGGTGGCGGGGCTGGTGATCGCGATGGTGAGCCTGTCGCGGCTGTACCTGGGCGTGCACTACCCGTCGGACGTGCTGGGCGGGCTGATGACGGGAACGGCGTGGGCGGTCACCTGCGGGCTGGGCGTGGAGGCGGTGCGCTACTTCCGCTACCGCCGTCCCCAGGTCGCGGCGGAGGAAGCCGACCTGAACGGCGCGCCGCGCAAGCCCGCCGGCTGACGTTCATCTTCTTGGAAACAGCACACCCTCCGCCCGGACCGGGACGGAGGGTGTCGTGTTTCAGGCAGCGGGATTTCCGTCGCCCGGCCTCTTACTTGGGGCGGGGCGCGGCGACCGCCTGCCGCAGCACGGCGGAGGGGTCGTCGTCGGCGGCCACCGCCACCTGCAGATTGCGAAGCAGCCCGTCCTGCAGCCGGTAGATCCACCCGTGGATGGTGACGTCCGCCCCGCGCGCCCACGCGTCCTGCACCACGGTGGTCTGGGCCACGTTCACCACCTGCTCCATCACGTTCAGCTCGCACAGCCGGTCCACGCGGTCCGCCTCGGGCAGTTCGAGCAGTTCGCTCATGTGCTTGTCGCGCACGTCCTTTACGTGGCGCAGCCAGTTGTCGATCAGCCCCAGCCGGTCGTCGCGCAGCGCCGCCGCCACGCCGCCGCAGCCGTAGTGCCCCACCACGAACACGTGCTTCACCTTGAGCACGTCGATGGCGAACTGCAGCACCGACAGGCAGTTGAGGTCCGTGTGCACCACCACGTTTGCCACGTTGCGGTGCACGAACATCTCGCCCGGCAGCATGCCCAGGATCTCGTTGGCGGGCACGCGGCTGTCGGAGCAGCCGATCCACAGAAACTCGGGGCTCTGCGTGGCGACCAGGCGCGCAAAGAAGTCCGGGTCGCGCTCCGTCATGGAGGCGGCCCAGCGCTGGTTCCTGTCCAGGATCGTTTCTTTGAGATTCACGGCGTCTGCGGGGTGCGGGCGTCGGCGGTCAGCGCCCGTCCGCGCTCGCGGCGGGCACGGCGAAATAGCGCGCCGGGTCCCGTTTGTCCAGTCAGACTTCGTGGGTGGGCGGACGATGAACCCCGTTTCACGCGGAGGCCGCGGGGGTTCGCGGAGGTCGCGGGGGAACTGCAGAAGAAGAGCATCACACAGAGTCAGCAGAGTCAACAGAGTACAGATCAACGGAATCGGTTCAGCGCCAAGCCGCCTTCCGTTCTTCTACCGTTAACTCTGTTGACTCTGTGTGATCCCTGTCTGTTGCCGTTACCGCGACCTCCGCGAACCCCCGCGACCCCCGCGTGAGAAGCAGTTCCACAGCGTGGAGCCACGCGGAGCCGTGGTACGCTCTCTGCCGTTCCAGTGGCCTTACCTCAAACCGAACGGACCGTTGATCATCGACTGCCACACGCACCTGAACCGCTACTCCCTGAGCGACCCGCCCACGCTGCGCGAGCGGTACGCGCGGCTGCAGGGGGAGATGGACGAAAACGGTGTCGGCTACGCGCTAGTGCTTTCGTCGTACGTCGTGAACGACGACCGTCCGTCCGCGGATGAACTGCTGGAGCTGGTGGATGGAAACCCGCGCCTGGGCATCGTGGCGGGGGTGGATGTGCCGCGGCTGGGGGCAGACCAGATCGGCCGGCTGAGCGGTCTGCTGCGCTCCGGCCGCATCCGCGCGCTCAAGCTGTACCCGGGGTACCAGCCGTTCTTTCTGACCGACAGCGAAGTGCATCCCGTGTATCGCCTTGCGGCCGAGTTCGGCGTTCCGGTGATGATCCACACGGGCGACACCTACAACCCGTCCGCCCGCATCAAGCACGCGCATCCGCTGCAGGTGGACGATCTGGCCGTGGACTTCCGCGACGTAACGTTCATCATCTGCCACCTGGGAAATCCCTGGTTCACGGATGCCATGCAGGTCATCTACAAGAACGAGAACGTTTTCGGCGACATTTCCGGATTCACGCTCGGCGAGTTTCAGCCGCGGTACGAGCGGCTGGCGCTGGGCAAGGTGAACGAGACGGCGGCGTTCATCAACGATCCCTGCAAGCTGATGTTCGGCACCGACTGGCCCATCAGCGACATCGGCAGCTACGTGCGCTTCGCCGAGCGGCTGGAGATCACGACCGAGGAGCGCGAGGGGTTGATGTGGCGCAATGCCGCGCGGGTGTTCGGCCTGGGCGTGGAGGGAGCGGATGGCCGGCGAGTCTGAACTGCGCACCGTGACGGTGGATGACGAGCGGCTCCCCCTCGCCACGCTGGCGATCGAGCTGATCACGCATTCCATCGGCGACGTGCAGCCGGTGGAGGACCTGCTGACGGAGATCGAGGAGCGGCGGCACAACATGCCCTCCGGCGGCAACTATCACATGCTCGCGATGGTGGATGAGTCCAACCATCCGGTTGCCGCCGCCGCTGGTGTGTATCTGCAGGGGGTGAACGCGGGGTTCATCACCTATCTGGCCGTGCGGCAGGACCAGCGCGGGCGGGAACTGGGACGCACGCTGCGCACGGACCTGGTGAACGCCATGCGCGCCGAGGCACGGGAACGCACCGGGAGCGACCTGGACTGGGTGGTGGGCGAGGTGCGGCGCGAGAGCCCGTGGCTGCGCACGCTGGTGAGCGTGGGCGAGGCGATTCCGTTCGACATGCCGTACTTTCATCCGTGGCAGTCGCGGCGCACGGAGGGAAAGTACGTGCTGTACCGCGAGCCCGTGGCGGATACGCGGCCGGAGCTTCCGCCGGACGAGGTGGCGCGGCTGCTGTACAACATCTACCGCCGCGCGTACCGCATCCGGTTTCCGCTGCAGAGCGACACGTTCGGCTACATGCTCAAGAAGCTGGAAGGGCGCGCGTCGGTTGGCGTCCACCCCGACTTCGTGACCATCGACGGCGCCGACCCGGACGCCGGTCCCGAATCCTGATTCTCGGTCGATCTATGAACGCCCGCGCCGCCTTTCCGCGGCGCGGGCGTCTGATTTATCCACCCCTTCACATCGAGAGCCGGGGAACCGCGCAGAGCCTCGTCGCTCGATGAGAACTCCCCGCGCACCCCCGCCACCCCCGCGTCCTCCGCGTGAAACGGTGTCTGCACAGCCGCGGCCGGCGCTCAACCGGGAAAACAGAAGGGCGGCGCGTGTGCGCCGCCCTTTGTTTGCCGCCTGGAGGCGGGTGTTACATGCCGGCCAGGATCTGCCGGGCGCGCTGCAGGTGCTGCACAACCGCCGGCCGCACGCGGTTCTGCAGCATTTCGCGCATCTGCGGGTCGCGCGTGTTGGGCAGCAGCGTGGTGTCGATGGTGTTCAGCGTCATCTCGTGCCCGCCCACCTGGTGCGTCATGTACGCCATGTCGAACTGGGCGCCGTTCATGGCGCGCAGCATCTCCAGCGTGCGCGGCAGGTTGCGCTTCCAGGTGCCGCTGTGCGCGTTGTCCACCGGGGCCATCCCCTTCTGCTGCAGCAGGGTCTGCATCTCGCGCTCGAACGTGCCGTGCTCGTTCACCATCATCTGCGCGAACTCGCGGACGGCCGCGTTCTGCGTCTTCTGCAGCGCCAGCTGGCTGGTCTGGATCTCGTCCATGTTGGACGCGCTGGCCGAGGCCGCCACGTTGGGGTCGGCGAACGCATCCACGCTGCCGATCATGGCTCCGTTCATCCCCGCGGAACACGCCGCCATCGACAGCGTCAGCCCCAGCGCGGCAAGTGTCTTTCCAGCCTTCATCCCATCCTCCCAGGTCCACGATTCCGGTTCATGATCCAGCCCGCCCGGACGGGCGGCGGATCCAGAGCGGCGCGGACGTTTGGCAAACCTTGCACCGGCTTCCGGAGCAGCGCCCCGCAAACCCGTGCATCTGATCCAGCGGCGGATGTGCAGCGCACGACTGGCTGAAAACGAGAAAGGGCGCCCGCTGCGGGCGCCCTTTCCGTTATCGGTACAAGCCCGGTGCTCACGCGCGAGTGGCGGCGTCCATGATGGCGCGCACCGCTTCCACCTCGTCCAGGTTGATGGTGTGCCCCATCCCCGGATACAGCCGCAGATCCACCTCACCGCCCAGCCGCCGCATGATCTCCGCCGATTCACGGACGCGCGCGGCGGGGATGTGGCCGTCCACGTCGCTGCAGCCCAGGAACACCGGCGTGCCATCGAACGAGCCCGCGTAGTCGCGCGGCGTGCTGTCCGGCCCAATGACGCCGCCGCTGAGCGCCGCCACCCCGCCGTACCGCCGCGCGTGCCGGGCCGCGAACTCCGTCGCCAGGCACGCGCCCTGGCTGAAGCCGAGAAGGACGATGCGCTCCGCCGGGATCCCGGCATCTTCCGCCTCGGCGATGGCGCGCGAAATGGCGTTCATCCCCGACGTGATCCCCGGCTCGTTCTGGGCGATGGGCGACATGAATCCGTACGGGTACCACGTGTTTCCCGCCGCCTGCGGAGCAAGGTACGCCCACTCCGCGCGGTCCAGTTCGCGGGCCAGCCCCATCATTCCCGCCGCGTCGCCGCCGCGCCCGTGCACCATGATCATCGCGCCGCGCGCCGATTCCAGCGGCGCGCCGCCGCGGAGCATCGGCCGCCCCGCGTGCGGATCGGCCGGATTCATTGTCGTCGTCATCATTTCACCCTCATCCCGAATCCGGAAAAAGATCAATCTCACACAGAGCCGCAGAGAAGGAGAGAAGAACGAGCGCGGTCCCCGATCATTCTTCTTTCTCTTCTCTGCGGCTCTGTGTCTCTGTGTGATGCCCTTCTCTGCCGGGCTGGATTCCCGGACGCCGGTTCACGCGATGGGCGTGAGCGCGCCGTCGATCTGCGCGCGTTCCGCTTCCAGCCACGCCGGGAGCATCAATCCGCTCCCCAGCGCGCCCGGCTACTCGTCAACCGCGAAGCCGGGGCCGTCCGTGGCGATCTCCAGCAGCAGCCCGTCCGGCGCGCGGAAGTAGATGCTGCGAAAGTACGTGCGCTCCATGATGGGCGACGGTTCCACGCCCATGGCGCGCAGGTGATCCACCCACGCCGCCTGCTCGTCATCGTCCTTCGCCCGGAACGCCACGTGGTGCGTCTGCCCCACGCCGCCGCGCGCCTTGTTCCAGCTTCCCGGCCAGCCGAAGAGCGTCCACGAACTGTGCGGCGCCACCCGCGTTCCGTCGTACGCGCCCCAGAAGTAGTGCAGCTGATTCGGGTCGTCGCGGTTGACGGTCTTCTTGACCATCGACAATCCCAGCGCCTGCTCGTAGAACTCGCCCGCGCGCACCAGATCGTCGGTGATGCCGCTGATGTGGTGAATGCCGTGCAGCGCCATGTCGGGCGTAATGGACGGCACCGGTTCCGGATGCGTGAGCGCCGCGATGGCCGCCTCGTCGCGGTGGCCGACGACGATGCGCTCCGGCGGCAGCAGCAGCTTCTGGCCCAGCGCCTCCACCGGCTCGTCGATGTCGTAGCCCGGCCCGGCGGTGGCGATCTCCACGATCTGCCCGTCCGGGTCCCGGAAGTACAGGCTGGTGAAGTAGCCGCGGTCGTACGGCCCGCTGGTGTGCACGCCGGCGTCCGTCAGCCGCCGCTTCCACTTGAGCAGCGCCTCGTCCGTCGCCACGCCCAGCGCCACGTGGTGCACCCCGCCAATCCCCGGACGGCCGTGCGGCGCGTCGCCCCACTCAAAGAAGGTGAGGATGGTGCCGGGCGCGCCCGTCTCGTCGCCAAAGTACAGGTGGTACGCGCCGGGATCGTCGAAGTTGACGGTCTTCTTCACCAGCCCCAGCCCCAGCACGTTGCGGTAGAAGCGCGCGGTTCGCTGGGCGTCGGCAGACACCATGGTGATGTGGTGGATGCCCGCGGTGGAAAGCTTCATCGTCCGTCTCCTCGTGTGTCCCGGCCCGTGGGCCCCGCCCGCCGCGGGCGGGGCCGTATTCGATCGATCCGCGGTGGATCAGGCCTTTACGGCCTGGATCTCCAGCGAAATCTTGATGTCCGTGCCCACCATCACACCGCCCGTTTCCAGCACCTGATTGTACGTCAGGCCGAAGTCGCGGCGGTCCACCTTGGTGGTGGCGCTGAACGCGGCGCGCTGTCCGCCCCACGGATCGCCGGCGCGGCCCTCGTCGCTGGTGTGCAGGACGACTTCCTTGGTCACGTCGCGGATCGTCAGGTTGCCGATCACGTCGTAGTGGTCGCCGTCACGCTCCACGCGCGTGCTGGTGAACTTGATGGACGGAAACTGCGCCACGTCAAAGAAGTCCGCCGAGCGAAGGTGCTCGTCGCGCTGCGCCTGCCGCGTGTCGATGCTGGTGACGTCGATCTCCGCCGTGACGGTGGAGTTCAGCGGGTTGGCCTCGTCCAGCGCGATGGTGCCCGTCACCGCGCCGAAGTGGCCGCGCACGGTGCTGATCATCAGGTGCTTGACCGAGAATTCGACCGTGGTGTGCGCCGGGTCGATGTTCCAGGTGGTGACGCCGCTGGTGGCTTCCGTCGAGTTGCTCATGTCGCGATCTCCAGATTTGTGATGTGGGGCCCGGTCCTTCAGGTTCGCTCCGCCGTGGGCCGTTCAGGCGTCGCGATGCTACAGTGCTCTGATTCTTACTTCTAAGATATATGGACGGCGGAAAGATCTATTCTTCCCCCAGGCACGCCTCCGCGGCGTGCCTGCCCAGCGTACGGAGGAGGCTGATGGCCTGCTCCTGCTGCTCCGCCGTCAAACCGTTCAGCGCGTGGGTCAGGGCGCGTGCGTGAACGGGAAAGATCTCGTCCATCCTCGCCTGGCCGTCGGGCGTGAGCGCGGCATAGATGGCGCGCCGGTCCTTGCCGCAGTTGCGGCGCTCCACCAGCCCCTTCTGCGCCAGCCGGTCGATCAGGTACGTCACGCCGCCGCTGGTCACCAGGATCTTGCGCTGCACCTCGCCCAGCATCAGCGGCCGGCCGCCATGGTACAGGGCCTCCAGCACCGCGAATTCGGCCATGGTCAGCCCGTGGCGCGCCGCATCTGCCTGCGCATGCCGCGCGACCGACGACGCGGCCCGGGAAAGCACCACCGACAGCTTGAGCGCCCGATCGATCCCTTCCCTGCTTTCGTCCATCGGTCACCTCTGCGCTAAGAATCACAGAGCTAAGATAATTGAATCCGGCGGATGGTCAACCCCCCCCGGCTCCACGGCGGCCCCCACCCGGGCCGGCACCACCGGCCCACCCTCCCCCAAAACAGACTGGGGGAGGGTTGCGGCGGCCTCTGGTTTCTCCTGAAGGCGGACTGCGGGACGGGGAAGGGCCGGCGGATTGCACTGCCGGTCGCGCGCAAGCGGCGGGGCGGGTAGTTTGTGGGCGTTCCGCGCGATTCCCGTTTTGATGGACCAGGCCGATGACTGACGCGACCACCGCTCCCATTCTGCACCACGCCCGCGTCGTGGGCGCCGGCGCCACGCCCGAGCGGTGGCTGCTGGTGCTGCACGGCATTTACGGAAGCGGCCGCAACTGGGGCACCATCGCGCGGCGGCTGGTGGAGGCGCGGCCGGAGTGGGGCGTGCTGCTGGTGGACCTGCGCAACCACGGCGGCTCTCACGGGTTCAGCGGCCCCCACACCCTTGCCGCCGCCGCCGGTGACGTGGACCGCATGGTGGAAAGCCTGAACTTTCACGCCGCGGCGGTCATGGGCCACTCGTTCGGCGGCAAGGTGGCGCTGATGTACGCGCAGCACCACGCGGACGGCGGGCTCAGGCAGGTGTGGGTGATGGATTCCACTCCCGCCGTGCGCGAGCCCGAGGGGAGCGCGTGGAAGATGATCAACGTCATCCGCGCGCTGCCGCCGGAGTTCGCGTCGCGCGCGGAGGCGGTGGCGGGGCTGGTGGCGGCGGGGTATCCGGAGGGGCTGGGGCAGTGGATGGCCATCAACCTGGAGCCCGTGGACGGCAAGTACCGCTGGCGCGTGGATTTCGACGTGCTCGAGGAGATGCTGCGCGACTTCTTTCGCACGGATCTGTGGGAGACGGTGGTGCGCCCGCCGGCGGGAACGGAGATCCACTTCGTCAAGGCGACGCAGAGCAGCACGCTGGATGACGAGTCGATGCACCGCGTGCAGGCCGCGGGCACGGCGAACGGCCGCGTGCACCTGCACCTGGTGGAGGGCGGGCACTGGATCAACACCGACAACCCCGAGGCGGTTCTGGCGCTGCTGCGCGACAATCTCCCGTGACGGGAAGTGCGTGAGTGCGGGGTGCTGGGTGCGTGAGTGCGAGGGAACGGACGTGCGCGGGGCGGAGTTCGCGGGCGGCCCCCACCCGGGCCGGCACCACCGGCCCACCCTCCCCCAAAAAAGACTGGGGGAGGGTTATTCGGGGCGGAGAGTTTATCTCGATGGGCGGAGTCTCTGCCCGGCGGGACGGTTTCCGGAGCGGATGAATCCGCCGCTCAAACAGCGCCAACCCCCGACACCGGCCGCTGGCGCGTCCGGTTCGGGGCTTCAACCACGATTGGCGTTCCGCGCCCGGCTGGGGTGTGCTCCCTCTCCCACATCTGTGCGTGGGAGAGGGTCGTCGCGCGGAGCGCGCGGGGTGAGGGCGTCACACGGGGACGCGCGCCGAAGCCGGCCTTCGCGCTGAGGTCTCCCCCTCTCCCGCTTGCGGGAGAGGGGGCCGGGGGGAGAGGGGTACCCGCGGCCGCGCCACACCCTCCGAAACGAGATGAGTTGTCCTTCTCCCCTCTCCGTGCGGCAGTTTGCACGGGGAGGGGCCGGGGGAGGGGGGTCAGCCCGCGGACGCGCACCAATCTCGATCTACGCCTGATCTGAAGTATTTTTCTCTGGATGAACGACTGATGATTCTGACCTCGCTGGAAGTCACCACGGCGCTCGCGGAGCGGCGGCCGGTGGTCGCGCTGGAAAGCACTGTTCTGGCGCACGGCCTCCCTCGCCCGCGCAACCTGGAACTCGGCCTGGCCATGGAGCAGGCGGTCCGCGACGGCGGCGCCGTTCCCGCCACGGTCGGCGTCATCGCCGGCGTGCCGCAGGTGGGGCTGTCCGGCGCGGAGATCGACCGCATGGCCAACAGCGACGGCGTGCTGAAGCTTTCCACCCGCGATCTGGCCATCCCCATCGCCCGCCAGTCGGACGGCGCGACGACGGTAGCGTCAACCATGTGGCTGGCGTGCCGCGCCGGGGTGCAGGTGTTTGCCACCGGCGGAATCGGCGGCGTGCACCGCGGCGAGGACCACGACATCTCCGCCGACCTCACCGAACTCGGCCGCACGCAGATGCTGGTGGTCTGCGCGGGCGCCAAGAGCATTCTGGACCTGCCCGCCACGCGCGAGGCGCTGGAAACCGCCGGCGTGCTCGTCGTGGGATACGGGACGGACGAGTTCCCCGCGTTCTACGCGCGCCGCAGCGGCCTTCCCGTGGACGCGCGCGTGGACACGGCGGAGGAAGCGGCCGCGATCTGGCGTGCGCACTGCAACCTGGGAGTGCCCGGCGCCATGCTGCTCTGCGTTCCCCCGCCGGAGGAGCACGCGCTGTCGTCAGAGGATGTGGATTCCGCAATCGCCGCGGCGCTGGAATCCGCGCGTACGGAGGGCGTGCGCGGCAAGGAAGTCACGCCGTACCTGCTGCGCGCCGTCGCCGGGCACACGGGCGGGCGCTCGCTGGAGACCAACGTGGCGCTGCTGCTGAACAACGCGCGCGTCGCTACGGAAGTCGCCGTCGCGCTGGCCGCGGTGCGGTGACCAAGCAGCAGATCCGCGCGGCGGCAAAGGCGGCGCTCGCCGCCATCCCCGCGGAGGAGCGTGCTCGCGCGGAAGCCGACATCGCCGCGCGGGTGTGGACGGTGCCGGAGATCGCCGCCGCGCGCACACTGCTGCTGTACGCCGCGCTCCCCGGTGAAGTATCGACCGATGTGATCGCGGACGAGGCGCGGCGCCGCGGCATCCTCCTCGTCTATCCGCGCTGCCTGGATGACCGGCGGCTCGCGCTGCACGTCGTCGACCGTCACGACGCACTGGTCCCCGGCCGCTACGGCATCCGCGAGCCGGACGTGGACGCGTGCCCCATTCACGAAGTGTCCGCCGTGGACGCGGCGCTGATCCCCGGCTTGGCGTGGGACCGTGGCCGGCAGCGCCTGGGCCGCGGCGCGGGCTACTACGATCGTCTGCTGGCGGATCCCGAGTGGCGCGGCTTCCGCTGCGGCCTCTTCTTCGCCGCGCAGGAAGTCGCGGCCATCCCCGCCGACCCGTGGGATCGACCGATGGACGCCATCGCAACCGATAGCGACCTCATCCGCTGATCGTGTTCGGTGGATGACGCAAAAAGGCCCGGCTCTCATCGGCCGGGCCTTCGTGCATCCCCCACCTCCGCAAACCGCCCTCACGCGGAGGCCGCGGGGGTCGCGGAGGTCGCGGGGGAACAGAAAAAGGGCAGGGGATTCGGTGATCGAAGCTCGTCATCCCCTGTCTTTTCCTATTCCCTATTCCCCATTCCCTATTCCCTGCTGTTCCCGCTGCTCCGCCTCCCGCCCCTCGATCAACCCCCAGATCGTCTCCAGCGAATCCGCGTCTTCGGGGCGCTTGTCCGTGCGCCAGCGCAGCATGCGCGGAAAGCGGACGGCCACGCCGCTCTTGTGACGCGGCGAGCGCTGGATCCCCTCGAACGCCAGCTCGAAGACCAACTCCGGCTTTACCGTCCGCACCGGGCCGAAGCGCTGCGTGGTGTTGCGGCGTACGAAGCTGTCGACTTTGCGGATTTCCTCGTCCGTCAGCCCGGAGTACGCCTTGGCGAAGGGGACCAGTTCGCCCTCCTTCCACACGCCGAACGTGTAGTCGGAATACAGCGACGCGCGCCGTCCGTGGCCGCGCTGCGCGTAGATCAGCACGGCGTCCAGCGTAAACGGCTCCACCTTCCACTTCCACCATCCGCCCTTGCGCCGGCCCACCCCGTACGGCGCGTCCAGCTTCTTGAGCATCAGCCCCTCCGCCGCCCGGCCGCGCGCGTCCGCATAGGCGCGCATCACGTCGTCCCACGACTCCGCCGCGGCAATGGGAGAGAGGAGAAAGCGTCCGGCGGATGGCGTGTTCCGAATCATCTCCTCCAGCCGCGCGCGCCGCTCGGACAACGGGCGTTCGCGGATGTCGATCCCCCCATCCTCCAGCAGATCGTAGGTGAGGAGGACGACGGGGACTTCGGCCAGGATCTTGGCGCCCAGCACCTTGCGCCCGATGCGCCGCTGCAGTTGCGCGAACGGAAGCGGTCCGTCGCGCCACGGCATGATCTCGCCGTCCAGCACGGTGCCGTCCGGCAGCAGCGCGGCGGCCTGCGCCAGTTCGGGAAAGCGCTCCGTAATCAGCTCCTCGCCGCGCGACCAGATGAACGTGGCGCCCGCGCGGCGGATGACCTGCGCGCGGATGCCGTCCCACTTCCACTCCGCCTGCCACTCCGCCGCCTCGCCCAGCGTTTCCGGCTCCGCCTCCAGCGCGTACGCCAGAAAGAACGGGTACGGGCGGCTGAGGTCCGCGTCCCGCGTATCCGCATGAAGCAGGCGCAGGTAGAACTCCGGCGTGGGATCCCACGCGCCCATCATCCGGTGCGCGACGGCGGCTTCCTCCACTCCGCCCAGGCGGGAAAGGGACCGTACCACCAGGCTCTGCGACACGCCGACGCGAAAGCTGCCGGTGATCAGCTTGTTCCACACGTACGCCTGCGCGCCGTCCATCTCCGCCCACGCGCGCTCCACCACGCGCCGCTGCGACTCCTCATCCTCGCCGCGCAGGGGCAGCAGGCGCTCTTCCACCCAGTGGCGCAGCGGCAGATCGCTTGACGCGCCGCTGGCGGGAAGCAGCAGGCTGATGGTTTCCGCCAAGTCGCCCACGGACTCGTAGCATTCCGCGAACAGCCACTCCGGCACGTCCGCCGCCTCCATGGCCCACGCCGCCAGCTTGCGCGCGCCGATCAGCCGCTTGGGCCGGCGGCCGCTCAGGAAATGGACGGCCCACGCCGCGTCCGCGGGATCAGCGGCGGCAAAGTACCGGGCGAGCGCATCCACCTTTTCGCCCGTCTTGGTGGTCTCATCCAGTTCGGCGTACAGCGCGGCGAATGCCTTCACGGGTCCGGTGGATGGCGGGAACGGGATTGCGGACGAATCCGCCTGCCGTGCGTGGAGGTAAGTTGCGTGCCGCGCCGTCGGGGGCGCGGCGGATGAGGCCGGTAGATACGAGGAAGATCGGGGAGAGCTCGATCGGGGATGCAAAACGGCGGGTGCGTTTCCGCACCCGCCGCTCCAGCTACTGTCCCGCGATCACCGGCTCCGCCGGTGGCGCTTCATCCGCCCAGATCCGCTCGCGCACGCGCTCCATCATGTTGACCGTGACGTACGCCACCGCGGCGGCGACCAGGCCGTACTTGCTCAGCACGTACACCGGCCAGATGGATGCCCACACGGCGTTCAGGATGGAATCGGCGCTGAAGCCCCATACCCACTGCAGAAAGCTGTCGCGCACCAGGTCCTCTACGCCGGCGGCCTTCTGCACGCTGTCCATCAGCGACTTCGCCTCGAACGTCAGCCAGAAGCCCAGCCCCACGATGCCGTACGCGCCCTTGCCGAACGAGGCCGCGCGGGCGCGCAGGCTGTCACCGGCGCGGGCGCGGCGGCCGGGCGTGCGCATCCACTGCCACGCCGCGCGCACCGTCCACGCGGCCGCGATCCCCATCAGCCCCGCGCGAAAGCCGAATCCCGGGCTCCACCCGCTGCCCAGCACGCCGCCCGTCACGGTTCCCGCCGCCACAATCACGCCCAGCGCCATCCACCCGCGCCGGTCCATCGACCGCACTACGCGCAGCATGGGCGACCCGTGCACCTGCGCCGCCACCGCGCTCCGCGGCGCGGTGTGCAGCTGGTCCTGGATGGAGGTGGGGCGCGTGCGGGTGGTGGTATCGTTCATCGGACGTTTCCGTTTGCGGCGTGAGCCAGAGTTCCCGGACGACAGCGAAACATAACGGATCAAAGAGCTTCCGTGCAGCGCGCCGCCCCCATGCGGCGGGAATCGTGCTCCCGCCGGTGGCCGGCCACCCTACGCCGCTGCGGACAGAAAGGTTGCAGCGGGCGGACTTGTGCCTCCGCGTCGCGATTCATATCGTGACGGTGAGTATCTGCTACTCTCTGCTACGCCCGTCCGTACTCCCGCTCCATCGAACGCGGCGCGACCGCCGCCGTTCATCCGTGATCCACTCCCTGTCCGGAGACGACCGCCGTGTCCCACGCCAGCACCGCAACCGCCACCGCCCTCACCTTTGCACCCAGCGAGCTCGTTCTGCTGAACGGAGAGCGCTTTGCTCCCGAAGCCGGCATGCTGACGGGAAAGGAAGAACTGCTCACCACCGGCGCCAAGGTACACTCGGAAAAGCTGATGGATGCCGCCGTGCACGCGGCGGTGTGGGCGCTGGTGGAGGCGGGCACCGTGCGGCTGGAGACGCGAAAGGGAAAAGCGCTCTTCGGGCTGATCAAGACGGAAAAGACGCACCTGGTGCGGGGCGCGGGCGGCAACCCGTTCCCGCCACGGACGCTGGAGTCGTTCCTGGCGGAGCAGGCCGGGACGGAGCCGGAGCTGGATGCCGCGCTGGCCGCCTACATCGGCGCGGAGACCACGGATGTGCCCGGGCGCGTGCTGGGGATCATCAAGGCGGGAATGGGCGAGCGCAACCTGCTGGACGTGGAGCAGAAGAAGGTGCTGATGGTGTTCTCCTCCGTGGGCTACTCCCTTCCCGCCGGCACGCGCGACCTCGCTGCGCGCGAGCCCGTGGAGCCGATCATTCAGCGCGCGGCGCGGGCGGAGCAGACGCAGTCGGAACTGTACCGGGCGGTACACAAGGCCATCGACTCCGCGACCGTGCAGATGACGCCCAGCCAGAACGACTGATCAACGAGCGGGCGGGTCATCGTTCTGGCCAGCGTCTGCGCCCGTCTTTCCTCGGAGAGGCGGGCGCTCTTTCGAAAGCATGGAACAAGCGAGGCAGGTCGCCCGGGCGTACCGGGACCTCAGCCCCAAGCCGCGTCCCATTGCAGCGCAGAGGGAAGTCCCCGTCGCACTCTCGTACTCTCGTACTTCCGCACTAACGCACTAACGCACCCAGCACTCACGCACTTCCGTTCTCCACCGGCTCCCGCAGCTCCGCCACCAGCCGCAGCACCGCCTTCCGGATCGGCCCCATCAGCGGCAGCGTGCTCAGCGAGATCACGCGGGCGATCAGGTCCACCGTGCGCTCCATCAGCCGCCACGTGCGCACGCGGCCCGGCGAGCGGTCGTGGATCCAGAAGAGCACGATCCCCATGTGGTACAGCCAGAGCAGCTCCGGCAGCTCCGCCTCCAGGTCCTTGGGCATCTTGCGGTCTTCCGCGCCGCGCAGCACCTCGGCGAAGAGGCAGGTGGCCTCCTCCCGCGTCGGCCCCGACTCCTCGCTGAACGGGTTGAGCGGACTTTCCGGGTCCGCCGCCGTCCGGAAAAGGACGCCGGCGAAGCGGTGGTACGGCTCAATGGTCTGCAGCTTGGTGCGCATTACCCCGCGCAGCCGCTCGCGCAGCGTGGTTTCCGTCCGCAGCACCTCTTCCGTCACCGCCAGGTGCTCTACGTGCGTTCGATGGTAGAACGCCTGAACGAGCTGTTCCTTGCTGCGGAAATAGTAGTACGTGCTCCCCAGCGACATCCCCGCCTGCTCGGCGATGGCGCGCATGGTGGTGTCCTCGTACCCCCGCTCGCGGAACAGCTGCAGCGCCGTCTCCAGGATCAGCGCCCGCGTCTGCTCGCCCTTGGCCGTCTTTCCCGCCGGCTCCGCCATCTCCGCTCCCGCGCTGGTGTGCGCCCAAGCTGCGGTCCCGGCGGAACGGTGCGCAATCCCCATCACCCTCTCTGCTCCCGGAAGCCGGCGGCCGCGAACCCGCAGCGGACGGGGCCGGTATCCGCCGCCGCATCGACGAGGAAGGCGCTCATCATCTCACCGCGCGTACATCGCCGTCGTGACGGCCAGCAGCACGCCGGGCGCGGCGGCAACGATCCACTCCGTTTCCGTCGGACGCGCGTGCTCGACCAGGTGAACCGCGGCCGCCCAGCCGCCCAAGGCGGCGCCAAGCACGATCCATCCCGGCAGGGAGTCGCGCGTCAGCGGACCCGCGAAGGAGAGCGGCACGGCTGCGCACAATCCCGCTCCACAGAGGGCGATCTCACGCTTCCACTCCGGATGGAGGGCCGCCAGCGGCGTTACGACCGCGAGGAACATCGCCCCGAACAGCGCGAAGGGGATGATCCACAGCAGGTACGTGAGTCCCAGTCCCCACAGCCCGTCGTGCAGATCCGGCACCTTATCCTGCATCCACAGCACGCCCAGCATGGCGGCGCCGCTCACCGGCAGCACGCACCCCACCAGCAGGGCCACGTTGTACCCGAACCGCCCCATCCCCCCGGCCGCGCGGCGCGGACGGGGGTGCGCCTGCGTGCTCATGCGTAGCGCTCGGCGGGGGCGGTCCTGTGCGCCCGGCGCAGGCGGCTGAACACGTACAGGTTGAAGAAGTGCATTCCGCCCAAGACGAACAGCACCACGCCGATCTTGCCCGCCAGCATCTCGATGGCGCCCTGCGCCCCGATCACCTCGCCCTTCTGCCGCAGCGCCATGCACACGAACGAGAAGTTGACCAGGTAGAAGCCGACGACCAGCAGGTGATTCACCGACATGGCCAGCTCCGTGTCGCCGTGAAACACGTCCACCAGAAAGCGCTGCCCGTTCTGAAACAGCGTGCGGGCCACCCACATGGTGAGCGCGATGCTGACGGCCAGGTACACGGCGTACGCGATGACGATCGTATTCATCCGTCCCTCCTCTTTGCTGATTTGAACGCGTTCAACTTCCGTGAGACAAGGATATGCGCCGGACGATCCAGAGTCAAGAGTTTTATTGAACGCGTTCAACATCCGCAGAAAATGCAGGATTCTTCTCTCGATTTTCCAGGCGAGGTCCTCAACAACGAAGAGCCGCCCGCACGGTTCCTGTGCGGGCGGCTCTCGGGTTCGTGGATGCGGATCGTCTGTCACACGGCTGCGGCGAGGTCCGGCCACACACCCGCCGCGGCGCCGCGATCGTGACGGGATGGTGCCGGCACGATTGCGGATCTGACGAACGCGGTGGCGATGATCCGGGCCGGAGAAACGCGCGGCTGGGGCGGAGTGCGCGCGGCGGCGGCGATTCCATGCTGGAACGAGGGTGGCGTGCATCGTGCATTCGCCCCGCCTTTCGCCTCCGGGCGCCAATTCGCGAACGCACTCATTTCAGCCGGCCCGCCACCCTGCCCCCATGGCATCCAGGAAAGAGCGGAAGGAAGACGACGACCCGTTGCGGACCACCGTAAGCAGGATCGCCGACGAGGCGGGCGCGCGCTCCGTCGCCGTGGCGTACCACGACTACGAAACGCGCACCGCCTGGAGCTTCCGCGGCGACGAGTGGTTCCACGCGGCCAGCACCATCAAGGTTCCCGTGCTGCTGGGCGTGTTTCGCGCCGTGCAACAGGGCGACCTGAACCTCAATGCGCGGGTGCACGTCCGCAACCGCTTTCTGAGTGTGGCGGATGGCTCGTCGTTTCGTCTTCAAGCCGGGCGCGACGCCAACAGCGAGGTGCAGTCGGCCATCGGCAGGACCATGAAGGTGGATGAACTCGCCTTCCACATGATTACCACCAGCAGCAACCTGGCGACCAACCTGCTCATCGAGATCGTGGGCGTCGACCGGATCCGCGAGACGCTCAAGGATCTGAACTTGGACGACGGCGTGGAGTTTCGGCGCGGGGTGGAGGACGAGCGGGCGTACGAGGCGGGGATCAGCAACCGGTGCACGGCGGATGGCATGCTGCGGGTGCTGCGCGCCATTGAAGAGCGCAAGTCGTTCAGCGCGCAGGCGTCGGAGCGCATGCTTGAGATTCTGCACGCGCAGGTGTTTCGCAGCGGCATTCCCGCCGGGCTGCCGGACGACGCCCGCGTGGCGCACAAGACGGGGGAAATCAGCACCGTGGCCCACGACGTGGGGATCGTCTACCTGCCCAAGCGCAAGCCGTTCGCGCTGGTGGTGCTGACGGAATGGGACGCGCAGAAGACCTCGGGCCGCAGCGACACCATCGCCCGCATCACCGCCGCGGTGTACGAGCGGCTGACGGGAAAGGGGGGCGCCTGATGTCCAACCTGCGCGTGGTGGATGCCACCCGTCTGCCCAAGGTGTACCGCGATGTCCTTCGCCCGGGCGAGCTGATGCACGACCGCGAGGGGCGCGCGCGCCGGCTGCCGCGGTGGTTCTTCGAGGTGCCGTCGTGGGAGGCCGCGCTGGAAACGGACCTGGCCCCGCACTTCAAGGTGTGGGAGTTCCTGAACGTGGACGTGCGCGAGCACGAGGTACAGCGCCTGCGCTGGCCGCGCTACCTGCCGCTGGGCGTGTCCATGCTGGCCGCCGCGCTCGAAATGCTGCGCGCGCACGTGGGCACCTACGTGCACGTGGCCGCCAACGGCGGATACCGGTCGCCCGCGCACCGGCTCACCCATCACGCGTCCACGCACCTGTGGGGCACCGGGGTGAACCTATACCGCATCGGTGACGACTGGCTGGACGACGAAAAGACGATCAACCGGTACAGCCGCATGGCGCGCAGCCTGTCGCCCGGCATCTTCGCCCTGCCGTACGGGCACGGCGTGGGGGAAACGGATGACCAGCTGCACCTGGACCTGGGGTACGTGGCGGTGGTGCCGCACGGCGCCCGCAGCGAGGTGGATTCCGCGGACATCCGCGTGGATGAAGACGAAGGACCCGTCGCGGAGCCGCTGCGGGGCACGGATGAGGACGAGACTGAAACCGATCGATAACGCCTGATGTCAGACACCACCAAGAAGCGCTCGGGAGCCAAGGGCGAATCGCGCCCCGAAGGCCGGCTGGAACTGGCGGCCGTGGGCATGGAAGCCGAGTTCCAGGTGGAAGTCGACGGCCAGCCCGCCCGCCCCGAGGACGTGTTCGGCAGCCCGCGCAACTTCATGCGCGGGGCGCTCATGCACCGCGTGGGCACGTCCTACCACCTGCCCACGGGCGGCGCGGTGTACTTCGACACCGGGGTCATCGAGGTCGCCACCCCCGTCATCGAGATCGACCGGGGATGCGCGGCGCGCGCCGGACGCTCGCTGTGGGAAAGCATCCTCGTCCTGCGCGACGAGCTGGACGGCTGGGAGCAGCGCACCGGCCACCACGTGCGCCTGTCCGGCTTCAGCACGCACTACAACGTCTCGTTCGAGCTGCCGGAGCACGAGCAGGGGCGCAGCCGCACCGTCAGGAAGCTGGCGCTGCTGCTGTCCTACATCCTCCCCGTGCCCGTCATGCTGCTGGCGACCAACCCGCGCAGCACCGGCGTGGGCGTGCGTCCCCGCGGCGACCGCATCGAGGTCACGGTGGACTTCACCCCCAGCGCGTCGCTGATGATCGCCACGGGAACGCTCATCGTGGGGATCGTGCGCGAGGTCATGACGTGGCCCTCGTTCGAGTTGGACATGCTGGACCGCATGGGGCTGCCGGTGATCGCCGGCTACAAGCCCATGAAGCACACGTCGCGCAAGGGATGGCTGGCGCGCAACGACTGCTACGAGCGCGATCCCTTTCAGACGCCGGTGGACGATTCCGTCTGGGACACCACGGACGGGCGCACGCTCAGCCTGCGCAGCATCGCGGGGCTGCTCACCAAGCACTTCTGGCACCCCATCCGCCGCATCAGCGATCCGTGGACCTTTCGCCTGATCGGTTCGGTGATGCGGGGGCGCGCGCCGTCGCTGCTGGAGCTGGACGACCGGCCGCCGGAGTACGACGACGTGGGCCGCCTGTGCACCTGGGACAATCTGTTTCCCGAGGATGAACTCAGCCGCAGCCGCTACGAGCGCGTGCTCATCCGCGCCATCTCGGGGCAGAAGCTGTGGATGCACGGCCGGCGCTACCGCCCCACGGGCATGCGCGGATGGTCCGCCGTCGTCTTTCGCGCGGAGGACGACGGATCGCGCCACGTGTTCAGCATCGATTACCTGCTGGGCCATCTGCCGGACTGGGAGCAGACGGCGGGGCGGGGCGGGTGAACGGCAGGGAATAGGGAATATGGAATAGGGAATAGGTGGATGTGAAGCGGCCCCGTCTTCCGGTGTGGAAGACGGGGCCGTTTCGTATCCACACTTTCGTACTCTCGTACTCTCGTACTCTTCCGCTTGCCGTGGGCGGTGGCGGATGTAGCTTGCGGCGGACCTTCAACCGATCTCGCCATGCCGACTCGTACGTTCGCGCTTTCCGCGGTTGCCGCGGCGCTGCTCTCCGCCTGCGGAACGGCGTCGCCCGGGAACCAGGCCCTCGTCGTTCCCCCGCTGGATACGCTCGCCACCCGTGCGGAAGTGTCTCAGTACGCGGAAACCAGCCGCTACGACGACGTCATGCGGTTCATGGCCGAGGTGGACCGCGCCTCCCCGCTCATCCACCTCACCACGTTCGGCGCGACGGTGGAGGGGCGGCGGCTTCCGCTCGCCGTGGTGGGCCGGGTGGCGGACGCGAGCGCGGCGGCGGTGCGGGCCAGCGGCAAGACGGTCGTCTACCTGCAGGGCAACATCCACGCGGGCGAGGTGGAGGGCAAGGAATCGCTGCAGGAACTGCTGCGCGAATTCGCCCAGGGGCAGCACGCGCGGATGCTGGATTCTCTCGTCCTCCTCATCGCCCCCATCTACAACGCGGACGGCAACGAGCGGATCTCGCTGACGTCGCGGCCGCATCAGCTTGGGCCGGTGGGCGGGCAGGGGCAGCGGCCCAACGCGCAGAACCTGGATCTGAACCGCGACCACACCAAGCTGGATTCGCCCGAGGCGCAGGCGCTGATGGACATGGCCCGCGCCTACGATCCGCACGTGTGGGTGGACCTGCACACGACGAACGGGACGTTTCACGCCTACCATCTGACCTACGCGCCGCCGCTCCATCCCAACACGGACGCGCTCGTCACCGGGCCGCTGAATGGGGAGTGGCTGCCGACCGTCGTCGCGGAGATGAAGCGGAAGCACGGCCGCAACCTGCACGACTACGGCAACGTTCCTACGCCGGAAAGCCCGTGGGCGGCCGAGCGGGGCGCGGAGCGCGGGTGGTACTCGTTCGATCACCGGCCGCGCTTCAGCAACAACTACGCGGGGCTGCGCAACCGCTTCGGCATTCTGAGCGAGGCGTTCGCCTACCTCCCGTTCCAGGACCGCATCGCCGTCACGAGCGAGTTCGTGGATGAGGTGCTGAACTGGGCGCAGGCCAACGCCACCCGCATCCGCCGCGCGACCCAGGCGGCGGACGCGCGCACGCTGGCGGGCGAGCGCCTGGCCGTCACCGCACGCCTGCACCGGGGCGCGCAGCCCATCGAAATCCTGATGGGCGCGGTGGATACGCTGCGCCACCCCGTCACCGGCGAGCCCATGATGCGCCGCCGCGACGTGGCGCGCCCGGAGCGCATGGCGGACTGGTCCACCTTCGAGGCTGCGGAAACGGAAGTCGTACCCACGGAATGGTTCGTCCCCGCCGAACTCACGGACGCGGTGCAGCGGCTGACGGCGCACGGCGTCCGCTTCGAGCGTCTCGCCGCGCCTATGCGCATGCGGGTGGAGGAGTTTCGCATCGACAGCACCCGCGCGGCGGAGCAGCCGTTTCAGAACCATCGCGAGCGGCGCGTGTGGGGCCGCTACGTTTCCGTGGAGCGGACGGTTCCCGCGGGCACGCTGCGCGTCGTTTCCGCCCAGCCGCTGGGGCGGCTTGCCTTTACGCTGCTGGAGCCGCGCTCGGACGACGGTTTCCTGAACTGGAATCTGCTGGACGCCGCGCTGGAGCGGACGCCGGGCACGTACCCCATCCTGCGCACCCCGGCGCCGGAGCGCACCGCCGGCCGCCGCTGCCCCGCCGGAACCTGCGCCGTCGCGGGCACCTGGACGCGCTCGCCGGAGTAGGCCGCGCGCTGCGCGAGGAGGAAAAACGGAAACGCGAGCGCTGGTGTGCGCTCGCGTTTCTCATTTTCGGTGTGGCGAGGGAGGGCGGGGAACTCAGGTTGGGAGATGATCTTCGGCCCCCGCGCGGGGGGCCCTCACCCCGCGTGCTGCGCACGACGACCCTCTCCCACGAACGGATGTGGGAGAGGGAGCACACACCAGTGCCGTGTGCTGCGTATGGTTCGGCGCGGCGGCGGGCTCCCCCCTCTCCCCAGCCCCCTCGCCCCGCAAGCGGTGGAGGGGGAGCCGTTCGGCGCCGCGGAGAGTTTGGTACAACACGCGACGCGTGAGCAGTTGAAGCCCCGAACCGGACGCGCCAGCGGCCGGTGTCGGGGCTTGCCGCTGTTTGAGCGGCGGATTCATTCGCTCAACGGGCTTCGCGCACGCCCGGCGCTCCGGTTCCGGCGCCGAACCATCCGCCTCCAACAACCCTCCCCCAGTCTTTTTTGGGGGAGGGTGGGCGAGTAGTACGAGCCCGGGTGGGAGCCGCCCGGGGCCTCGCCCGTCACGCCAGCGCCGTCGATGACGCCAAACGAAAGAGGCGCCGCGTGCAGTCTGCACGCGGCGCCTCTCCCTATCGGCCAGTGACGGGCCTTATCGGACCGTCTCGTTCGCCGGAACCTCGCGCATCATCCGCCGGATGGGGATGATCAGCGCCGCCAGCACCGCGGCCGCGATCAGCAGCGAAAGCGTGGTCCGCGTGAACAGCGCCGGCATGTCCTGCGGGTTCTCGGGGTTCACGTGCCCGCCCACGATCCCCGCGATCAGGTTGCCCAGCGCGGCGGCCATGAACCACACGCCCATCATCTGCCCGGAAAACTTGCGCGGCGCCAGCTTCGTCATCGACGAAAGCCCCACCGGGCTCAGGCACAGCTCGCCCACCGTCTGCAGGAAGTAGCTGCCGATCAGCCACCACACCGCCACCTTGGTGCCGGGGCCGCCCGCGAGCACGGTGTTGGCCGCCAGAATCATCAGGCCGAAGCCCATGGCCGCGAACACCAGGCCCAGCGTGAACTTGGCCGGGCTGCTCAGGTCGCCGCGGCGCCGCGCCAGCCCCACCCAGATCGCGGCGAACACCGGCGCCAGCGCGATCACGAAGAACGAGTTGGCGGCCTGCAGCCACGTCACCGGCATCTCCCACCCGCCGATGGTGCGGTCGGTGAAGTCCGCCGCGAACAGCGTCAGCGAGGTGGGCGCCTGCTCGAACGCCGCCCAGAAGATCACGGCGAAGACGAAGAGCACGATGATCACCGCCACCCGCTTCATCTCGTCGCGCGTAAGCCCGCCCGCCAGGAACAGGTACGCAAAGTACACCACCGCCATCGTGAGCATCACGTAGCTCATGTTCTCGGCGACGGTCACGGGGTTGAAGTTCAGCATCCCCGACATCCCCATCACCACCACCAGCGCCAGGATGCCCAGAAAGATCCCCAGCCCGATGGTCATGTTGCGGCGCTGGCGCGCATCCACGGCGGGATCCGGGTGCCGCGTGGGCTCGGTGCCGATGTTGCCCAGCGTCTTCTGCGCCGTGAGCGAATAGTAGATCAGGCCGATGACCATCCCCACGCCCGCCGCGCCAAAGCCGTAGTGCCAGCCGAAGCGCTCCTGGTCCTCGCCCAGAAAGCCGGTGATGAGCGGCGCCACCAGCGCGCCGATGTTGATGCCCATGTAGAAGATGCTGAAGCCCGCGTCACGCCGCGCGCCGCCCTCGGGGTACAGGTCGCCCACGATGGCGGAGATGTTCGGCTTGAGCAGCCCGGTGCCCAGCACGATCAGAATCAGCCCCACGAAGAAGGCGCCCCGGCCCAGAAACGCCGAAAAGCCGATGGACAGGTGGCCCAGCGCGATCAGCACGCCGCCCCAGAAGATTGCCCGCCGAAGCCCCAGCAGCCGGTCCGCCACCCATCCGCCGGGGAGCGACGCCAGGTACACGCTGGCCGCGTAGATGCCCACGATAGCCGATGCCTGCTCGCGCGGGAGCGCAAACCCGCCCGTGGTCACCGCCGCGGTCATGAACAGCACCAGCAGCGGCCGGATGCCGTAGTATGAGAAGCGCTCCCACAGTTCGGTAAAGAACAGCGTCGAGAGACCGAGCGGATGCCCGAAGAAACGGGTGTCTTGCGACGCGTGGCCGCGCAGCGGGTCGCCGGCGGCGGTTCCTCCGCCCGCGTACTGCGCCGAGGGATGCTTGCTCATGCCGATTCTGGTGATGGGGAAGGGCCGGACCGGGCCGGTCAGGGCTCATGGCGCCGCGCACGGGATGCGCGGAACTGCGGGTGCTGCTTGCGTGGAAACGTGCCAATGTACAGAATCCCGAACGGACGCGCCACGGGCGCCTCCGTTTCCTGCCGGTGCATACCGGTTCTCCCGCCCGCATGTTCCGGAGCCGCGCACCGTGACCGCACCGAATCCGCCCTCCCCTTTCGCCGCGGAGCTCGCGGCGGCGCTCCATGCCGCCGCCGGCGCCGCGGAGCTGATCCTTGCCCGGGGGGGCGCCGCCAACGTGCGCCACAAGGGCCGCGCCGACCTCGTCACCGAGGTGGACGAGGCTGCCGAGCGCCTGATCACGGAGCGCCTTCTGGCCGCGTTCCCCGCGGACCGCGTGGTGGGCGAGGAATTCTCATCGTCGCAGATCCATTCGGGCCGCCGCTGGTACGTGGACCCGGTGGATGGCACCACCAACTTCGTTCACGGCCACCCGTTCGTCTGCGTCAGCATCGCGCTCTGGGATGATGACGGGCCCGCCGCCGCCGTCATCCACGCGCCGCTGCTGGGCGAGGTGTACCACGCGGTGCGCGGCGGCGGCGCGTTCCGGAACGGCGAGCCGATCGGCGTTTCCGCCGTGGATGCGCCGTCCGGCGCGCTGCTGGCGACCGGCTTTCCCTTCAAGGCGGGCAAGGGCGACCTGGACGCCTACATGCGGCTGGTGGCCGACGCCATCCGCGCCACGCACGACATCCGCCGCGACGGCAGCGCCGCGCTGGACCTGGCGATGGTCGCGTCCGGGCGCGTGGACGGGTACTTCGAGATCGGCCTGGCGCCGTGGGACTGCGCGGCGGGGATGCTTCTGGTCACCGAGGCGGGCGGGCGCGTGTCCGGCTGGCCCGGCGACGAGGGGCTGCCGCTGCACACCGGCCGCGTGCTGGCCACCAACGGCCGCATTCACGACTGGCTGGCGGAGTTGACGGGTGCGCACGTGGGCGGCCTGTGAGCGGGCCTGCGTCGGGATCGCGCGCGGGACAGCCGTCGTCTGCCTGGCCCTGTCCCGCGCCCGCTGGCCCGGAGCCCGGCTTTATCTACCGCGGCCGGTGGGCGCTGGTCACCGGCGCCAGCATGGGCATCGGCGAGGCGTTCGCGCGGGCGCTGGCGGCGCGCGGCATGAACGTGGTCCTATGCGCCCGCTCGGCGGACCGGCTGCGGTTGTTGGCCGGGGAGATTGAGGAGGCGCACGGCGTCCGTGCGCACGCCGTCGCGGCGGACCTGTCGCGTCCGAGCGAGGCCGCGCGCGCGTGGCGGGAAGCGTCCGCCATCGGCCCCATCCACCTGCTGGTGAACAACGCCGGCTTCGGCCTGCGCGGCGTCTTTCACGAACTCGCCATGGAGCGGCAGTTGGAGATGGTGGCGCTCAACTGCGGCGCCGTGCTGGAGTTGGCGCACCTGGCTCTCGGCGAGATGCGGCCGCGCGCAACGGGCGGCGTCATCAACGTGGCCTCGATCGTCGCGTTCCAGCCCGTGCCGCTGATGGCGGCATACGCGGCTACCAAGGCGTTCGTCCTTTCGCTGACGGAGGCGCTGGCGGAGGAGAACCGCGAGTCCGGCGTTCGCATCCTGGCCCTCTGCCCCGGCCCCACGCCGAGCGGCTTCCAGGCAGTGGCGGGGACGAACGTAAAGCAGGGGCAGCCCGGCTACCTGCTTCCGGAGCAGGTGGTGGATGCCGCGCTCCACGCGCTGGACGCGGGCGACGTGCGCGTGGTTCCCGGTGCCGTCAACCGCGCCGCCGCCGTCTTCGGACGCCTGCTCCCGCTCGGCCTCGCCGCCCGCATCGCGCGGCGGATCAACGAGAAGCACGGCTGACCAGTGTCGCGGAGCGGCGTCAGGGCTTCGCGCGGAGCACTCCGCCCGCCCACTCCGCATAGATCCGCGTCTCGTTGAGCACACGGATTTCCGTCATCGACCGTGTAGAATGTTCCGCTGTACGGGGCGGTGCTCTTGGCGTTCAGAATCGCGCGAAGGCGGCGCACCTGGGTGTCGTCCGCCCGGTGCCCGAGGGCATGCACCAGCAGGTCCGCGGCGCGGGAGTGATCGCCTTCGGTCGACTTCACGTGCCGGTACGCGACCGTGAGTGCATCGGTAAGCGCGATGGCGGCGTGAATGGATACGATGGCGATCCCGTTGCCGTACCGCTGATCCTGCAGTTCAGACAAATCCTGCGCGGTCTTGAGCAGCGCCCGCCCGATCGCCTCGTATCGCACGAACCGCGAGGGATCTTCCGCCTTGGTCCGCCCGACGCTCACCATGCCCCCGCCACCTCGCCGAACGGATCGCCCAGCACGGAGCGGCCTTCATCGAGGATGTTCTTCATCAACGGATCACCGTCGCGCATGCGCTCCGCTGCCCGCTCCGCCGTCATCACCAGCGGAGAAACCCTGAGTCCCAACTGCATCGCGAGTTCATCCGCCACGCCCAGCACCGCCGCTTCCACCCCGCCGATAATGTCCCGGCCGGAGGTGAGCAGCAGCAGATCCAGATCGCTGTCCGGACGGGCATCCCCACGGGCCTGGCTGCCGAAAACGACAGCCGATCGCACGGCGCTCCGCACGCCGGCTCCATCCAGGGCGCGGTCCAGGATCTCTGCCAGCCGACCCATCCGCTCACCCTCGGCCCGGAACAATGCATCCAGCGGAGCGATCAGGTAGTGATCGCGGTTGACGTGGTACTGGTGGATGGCGGGGCTGCCGCTGCGGACCAGAACGCACGCCGCGGTCAGTTCGTCCAGCGCCTGACGAACGCCTGCCGTGGAGCGGATGTGAGCAAGCCGCTGCACTTCGCGCCCGGTCACGGGCGTGCGTAGCGGCAGCAGCGCGCGGAGCAGCTGCACCTTGGAGGCGGTGCCGAGAATTCCATCCAGCGAAGCTCCAAGCACATCCGCTCCAATTCTGGTACGACTGCACCAAAATTGGTGCGGTCGTACCATATTTGGTGCGGATGGGCGCATTCGCAAGCACCATCGCCTCGGGCATTCTGTCGATTGCGTTCCGCGAGCTGTTGGATCCTTGAACTCATGCGCGCCGCTTCTCCGCCGTACGTGGCGTAAAGGGAAAGAAATGCGGGTAGCGACTCCCCCTGTCGCTACCCGCGCCTGCTTGTGAGCTGGATGCCCGATCAGCTGCCCGTTCGAATCGCCACTTGCTCAACCTCCGTCAGATTTGTTGGGCGAGATTGAGATGTCACAACTCCCCGGACGCGCTAGTTCACACCGTCCATTCTGATCGACGATAATCGCCTCTGCGTTCGGCGTCAAGGCTGTCCATGAGCACACAAATCGGCGGCATGAATGCAGGAAAGCCGCCCCGGATGGGACGGCTCTCCTTCCACGCCACAGGCGTGACGATCGGTGGTGCGGTGCGGGCGATCAGTAGCCCGGCGGAATGCGGCGGTGCCAGTCCGTCCGGCGCTGCATCTCGCGCCCGATGGCAACGAGCGTCGGCTCGCTCCACGCGCGGCCGGTAAGCGCCACGGACGTCGGCAGGTTCTGCCGCCCGAAGCCGTTGGGCATGGCGATTCCCGGCAGCCCCAGCAGGTTGGACGCGCCGCTGATGGGCTCGCCCCCGTACGTCAGGTCGCTGTACGCTTGGTCGAACGGGCCGGTCGCGGGGAACGAGACGGTGTTCCACGTGGGATGCACGAGCGCGTCGAACCGCCCCTGCACAAAGAAGCGGTCCACCGCCTCGCCCGCGGGGCGCCGCACACGCATGGCTCGCAGGTAGTCCTTGGCCAGCACCACCTGCCCCGGGTATCCGCCGATCTGGTCTTCCGGCGCGGTCAGTTCCCGCACGCGGCCGCTGGACACCAGTTCCTCGAAGATGCTCGCCGCCTCCGCATCGATGATGATGGAGGCCGCCGCGTTGTACGGGTACTCCGGCAGTTCCACATCCCGCACCAGGTCGGCGAACTGCCCCAGCACGGCGAGCGACGCCTCGAAGTTCTGCCGCACCTCCGCCTGCGAGCCCTCCGCGTTCCCCTTGAGCACGCCGATGCGCGGGCGGGCCGGGAGCCGCGCATCCGCCGCGCGGTACGGCCGGTCCTGCGTGCTGTCGTCCATCGCATCCAGCCCGGCGATGGCGGCAAGTACCAGCCCGCAGTCCTCCGCCGTGCGGCACATCGGCCCGATCTTGTCCATCGTCCACGACAGCGCCATGGCTCCGCGGCGTGGGACGCGCCCGTACGTGGGCCGCAGTCCCGTCACGCCGGAAAGCGCCGCGGGCGCGAAGATCGACCCCCACGTCTCGCTGCCGATGGCGAACGGAACCAGCGCCGCGCCCACCGCCGAGCCCGGCCCGCTGGACGATCCGCCGCTCCAGTAGTCGCGGTTCCACGGGGTGCGCCCCGGCCCGGTGATGGAGGCGTTGGCCTGCTCGTAGCCGAAGCCGCCGGCCAGTTCCACGCTGGACAGCTTGGCCACCAGCACCGCGCCCGCCGCCGTCAGCCGCTCGATGACGGCGGCATCCGGAAGGCGCTGCTCGCGGTACGGCTGCGCGCCCCACGTCGTGGGATAGCCTTCCGCGCCCAGCAGGTCCTTGGCGCCGTACGGCATGCCGTGCAGCGGCCCGCGGTAGCGCCCGGCGCGGATCTCGTCGCGCGCGCGGGTGGCCTCGCGGATCGCGCGCTCGCGGGTGAGCGTCACCAGAGCGCCCAGGCCGGGACCGTGGCGCTCCAGCCGCTCCATGTACGCCTCCGCCAACTCCACGGGGTCCAGCCGCCGCGCGCGGATTCCCGCCGCGATCTCCGCCAGCGGCAGATACAGCGTTCCGTCCGGGATCATCGCGGCACCCCTCCCGCCACGCGGAACACGAACGCCGGCTCGGTGGCGATGGGGAGCGGAAAGGCGCGCAGCCGTTCCGCCGTCTGCAGGTTGCCGCTGATGGCGCGCTGCACCTTGGCCATCTGCTCGTCCGTCATGCGGTCGCCGTACTGGGCGCGCACGGCATCCGCCAGCGCGCGGGCCAGCGGCGTGGGCTCGTTCTCCGCCGGGGCGGGCGGGGCGGCGGTGGCGGCGGCCTGCGGTGCGGGGGCGGACGCGACCGGTGCCGGCGCCTCGGCCGGGCCGGAGGGGGCGCACGAGGCCAGCGGCGCCAGCACGGGAACGATGGCCGCGGCCACCGCCACCCGGGCGAAGTCGCGCCGGGACAGGTCCTTGGGTTGCTCCATCGGATGCTGCGTCAGGTTCGGGACGACGGGGCCGGCGCGGATCGGGGCGTCCGTGCGGCGGAGCGGATCTACAGTATACGGAACGGCCCCCGCCGGGGCGACGACGGGGGCCGCCCATCCATCGGAACAGACGTGTCAGAGACCGTATTCCTTGAGTTTCTGCCACAGCGTCGTGCGTCCCATCCCCAGCGCGGCGGCGGCGCGGGTGCGGTTGCCGTCCGCATCCTCCAGCGCCTTGACGATCTTTTCGCGTTCCGATTCCGCGTCCGGCGCCACGTAGCGGCGCACGGCTTCCGGCGCGCGTGCCTCGGCCCGGCGCGCCTCGCCGCTTCCATTGCCGGACGAGATGGAGGACGCCCCGTCGCGCACCTCTTCCGGAAGGTGATGCGCCATGATGCGCCCGCCCTCGCTGACGATGCAGGCGTACTCCAGCGACGCCATCAGCTCGCGCACGTTGCCGGGCCAGTCGTACGCGCTCAGCAGTTCCATGGCGTCTTCCGATACGCCCTGCACGCGGCGCGTGGGCTCCACCCGCTCGTTCCACCGCGCCAGCGCCGCGCCCACGAGCGAGGGAATGTCCTCCGGACGGTCGCGCAGTTCGGGGACGCGGATCTGAAAGACCTTGAGGCGAAAGTACAGGTCCTTCCGGAACGCGCCTTCCTCTACCATCGACTCCAGGTCGCGGTGCGTGGCGGCCACGACGCGCACGTCCACCTGCAGCGTGCGCGACGTGCCCACGCGAACGACCTCGCGCTCCTGCAGCACGCGCAGCAGCTTGGCCTGCATCCCCGGAGAGACGTCGCCGATTTCATCGAGGAAGATGGTGCCGCCGTTGGCCTCCTCGAACATCCCCTTGCGCTCGTTCACGGCGCCGGTGAACGCCCCGCGCGCGTGGCCGAACAGCTCCGACTCCAGCAGCCCTTCCGCCAGCGCCGAGCAGTTGACCGTCAGGTAGGGGCGGCTGCGGCGCGGGCTTTCTTCGTGGATGGCGCGGGCGATGAGTTCCTTTCCCGTCCCCGTCGCGCCGCGCAGCAGCACGGTGGATTCCGTCGGCGCCACGCGGGAAATGGCGCGCAGCACCTCCTTCATCCGCGTGCCGGCGCCCACGATGCGCGCCGCGCCCGCGCCCAGCACGGGTTCGCGCCGGGCCAGGATCGCCTTGATCTTGGAGCGCAGCAGCGAGTTGTCGCACGGCTTGGTGAGATAGTCGTCCGCGCCCAGCTTGAGCGCGGCGACCGCGGAATCCACCGTGGCGAAGCCGGTGAGCATCACGACGGGGACGTCGTTGCCGGAGCCGCGCAGTTCCTCCAGAACGGACAGGCCGGTGCGCCCTTCCATCCGCAGGTCCAGCAGCACCATGTCGAAGTCTTCGGTGCGCAGGCGGTCCAGTCCGGCGTCGCCGCTGGGCGCGGCTTCCACCTGGTAGCCCTCGTCCGCCAGCAGGGCGCCCGTCCCCACGCGGAAGGCGCGGTCGTCGTCGATGATCAGGATGCGCGGAGTGTCGGGCATCTATGCGAGTGCGAAAGTGCGAAGTACGAGAGTACGAAAGTGCGAAGAACGGAAGTGCCCAGTGCCCGGGACCAAGTGCCCAGGTTCGACGTGCTCAGTGCCCAGAGTACAATGCCCAGGTGCAATGTTCCGGAACCGCGGGCGGGGCGGAAGCCGTTGGGCACTTGGCACTGAGCACTGGGCACTTCTTTTCCTATCCTAATCCGCCGCCAGAAGCTCTCGCGCATCCGAAGCCTCCGCGAGCGTTTCGTCCAGCGTTTCGCGCGGCAGGCGGATGGTGAAGCGGCTCCCGTTGCCGGGTGAGCTTTCCACGTCGATGCGCCCACGGTGGCCGCGAATGATGCCCTCGGAGACGAACAGGCCCAGCCCGGTTCCCGTCACGCCCGGCTTGGTCGTGTAGAACGCCTCGAAGATGTGCGGCAGATCGCGCTCGCTGATCCCCGCGCCGGTGTCTTCCACCACCACCTCCACCGTGTCGTCAACCGAACGGGTCGCCACACGCAGGCGCCCGCCGTCCGGCATGGCGTCGCCGGCGTTGGCGACGAGGTTGGCCAGCACCTGCTGGATGGCCTCCGGGTGCGCCACGACGGAGGGAACGTCCGGCCCCAGCTCCGCGGCGATCTCGATCCCCCGCGTGCGCAGTTCCGTTCCCGCCAGCGTGAGCACGCGGTGCACGAGCGCGTTCAGGTCCAGCAGCGCGGCCGCGTCGGACTGCGGGCGGCTCTGGTCCAGAAGCCGCCGCGTCAGGCTCGCCATCCGCGCCAGCTCCTCCTGCGCCAGAACGAGGAACTCGCGGTTGGGATCGTTGGGATCGCCGCGCCGCTCCAGCGCCTCCAGGCAGTTCTGGATGTTGTAGATGGGATTGTTGATCTCGTGCGAAAGCTGCGCGACCAGCCGCCCCATGGCCGCCAGCTTTTCACGATGGATCATCTCCGCCTGCGCGGACCGAAGCCGCCCCTCGCGGTCGGCGATGGCCCGCCGCATCTCGCCGAACGCGCGCGCCAGCTGGCCGATTTCGTCCGGGCCGATGCGCGGGAGCGGGGCGGAGAAGTCGCCCCGCGCCATGCGCACGGATGCCTCCGCCAGCGCCTGCGTGGGACGGGCGACGATGCGCGCCACCACGGCGGCAAGGACGAGCGCCAGGATGAGTGCCGCCACGCCGATGCCCCACAACGACGTCTTGATGGCGTTGGCCACCTGCAGCTCGTCCGCGATCGGCCGCATGAGGATGACGGTGGCCGGAAGACCGCGCGCCGCCACGTTCACCGGCACCGCCATGTAGTAGCGCTCGCCCGCCGTCACCTGCCGCGCGCCGGCGTTGGGCGCGTTGCGCAGCACGCGCAGGTCGGCGCGGCTCAGCTGCGCGCGGGCGGTGTCGGAAAGGGTGGTGCCGATGACCGAATCGCCCACCATCAGCACTACCAGCGTGTTGACGCGCTTGACGTCCTTGGCGATCCCCTTGGCGCTCACCCGCCGCCCCACGCCCACGCGTCCCAGCCGCACCGTGTCCGCCCACACGTCGGCCAGGGCGAACTGGATGGGCTCGGCGGCGCTGTCGGCGGGGAGGGCGATGGAACTGCCCCCGTTGGTGCCCGCCTCCATGGCCTGCGCGGGAAGGTGCGGTCCGGAGATGAACTTTCCGGTGCTGTCGATGACGAAGGGGATGTCCTTTTCCAGCCCCTGCCGCAGGATGCGCTGCACCCCCCTCAGGTTGCCCGCCAGCCACGCCTCCACGATGCGGTTGTCGTTGGCGTTGCCGCGCGCCGCCACCGACAGCAGGAGGTCGCGGTCGTCCCACTGGCTCTGAACGGAGGCGGCGGCAAGGTCCAGCTCGTCGCGCGCCCGCTCGTACACGCCGCGCTCCACCGCCCGGGCAATCAGCAGCAGCGCCGGCACCACGATCAGCAGCGCGGTGACGGCAAAGAGCAGAAAGACCTTGGCGCGAAGGGGCAGCCTCATGCGGCGTGCTTCTGCGGTTCGGGGGCGCGGTCCGCTGTTCACTGAACGCGGGCGCACTGTTCACTGAACACCCGGCGGGTGTTCCGCACGTGCCGCGAACAGTGCTGCGCACGGGTGCCTGACGGGATAAACCTAAGCAGTGGCGCGGTTTTTCGCCACCATGGCACGCGCGGCCCCGTTCGGCATACCCGTTGCCAATTGGGATGCCGACCACACGAGGTTCGTGTGGAGACGGACGGGCCGGTTCACGCCGGCACTCATGAAGGAGGCGGCACCATGGACAAGCGCATTCTTACGGTGGCCCTGGCCACCCTGCTGGCCGCCTGCGGAGGCGGAAACGCCGAAGAGGGCGGCGCGGCGCAGGACAGCGTTCCGGCCGGCGCCACCATCGAAGGCACGAGCGCTCCGGCCACCGCGCCGATGAGCACGGACAGCGCCGCCGTCATGGGCGGGGCCGACATGCCGGCCACGACGGCTCCGGCCGCCATGGACAGCGCGGCCGCCGGCACGATGACCGCTCCCGCGATGGGAACGGACAGCGCCGCCGCCGGGCACTGAGCACGAGCAGCAAGACGGGCAGTACCGCGAACCCGGATGGGTTCGATGAACACAACCACTCAAGGAGCACTCTCATGAAGAAGCTGATCGCGGTTTTCGGTCTTGCCGCCCTGGCCGCCTGCGGCGGTGGCGACGCCGCTGAAGGTGGTGAAGGCGCGACGGTGGACAGCACGGTTTCGACCGTGCCGGGCACCGACACGGTGAGCGCCCCGATGGTCGTGCCGACGCAGGACACCGTCGTGCAGACCACCACCACGCAGGTTGACACCGTCGCGGGCCAGGCTCCCGCGGGCGCGGCCGTTCCGGCCACCACGACGACCGACACGGCCGCCAAGATGTAATTCCGTTTTCGGGTGCCGCGCTCCGGCGCGGCACCCGGAAGCTGGACCTTTCCTTTTTTCTGGAGATACGGACATGAAGAAGCTGATCGCGATTTTCGGCCTGATGGCCCTTGCCGCCTGCGGCGGCGACGCCGAAGAGGGCGCCACCACCGAGGATACCACCACCGTCGTTCCGGCCGCCGAGCCGGCCCCGGTGACCCCGATGCCGTCGGACACCACGATGGCCCCCGCCACGACCGCCCCGATGACGGGCGACTCGATGGCCGCCGGCGCGACGACCGCTCCGATGGCTGGCGACACCATGAAGGGTGACACCGCCGCCAAGATGTAATCCAGGCCTCGCGCCTTGGTTGCACGACGGGTCCGGACCGCACAGCGGTCCGGACCCGCTTTCGTTTATCCCACAACACGTCATCGGGGGCGGAGTCCACGGCGGCCCCCACCCGGGCCGGCACCACCGGCCCACCCTCCCCCAAAAAAGACTGGGGGAGGGTTGTTGGCGGGCGGAGGGTTGGGTGCGGGAAGCGGAATGTGGGGCGTGCGCGGAGTCGGTTGAGCGAATGAATCCGCCGCTCCAACAGCGGAAAGCCCCGACACGTCGCCCACAGGCGCCGTTCGAGGCTTCAACTGCATTCGGGGATGCGGGACAAATCTGGAGCCGCAGTCCGCGCAGGCGTAATACCATTCACTTTGAGCTCCCGGAATGTTATCGTGAGATACAGATCTCAGTCCGGGAGAGCGGAATGGCGCGTACGAAGCAGCTTCGGCAGGAAGAGAACCGGCTGGCTGACCTGATGAATATCGGCGTGCTCACCACGCGGTTCC